>UQZF01000130.1 GCA_900545455.1 uncultured Eubacteriales bacterium | reverse complement strand
AGACCGGCGCGCTTATGGAAGTGACGCCGCCTAACCTCCACATAAAAAAAAGAGAGGTGAGCTACTGTGTAAGTGAAGCTCTTCCTCTCTCTGACGCCGCCGTCGACTTTCTTAACGGTATAACAACGCACTAACCCTCCGTCTGTCCGTCGGTACTCTCCTCATCCGAGGTATCATCATTGACAACATCCTCGTCCGTGGTGTACCTCGGAAACAGAGGTATGCCTTCCGCCCAGTAGTCAACCTTCTCATCGTACCGCTCATTTAACCACTGCACGGCTTCCACTCTTCCCTCCTCGGTGAATGGAAACTCTGCCGTAATCTTTCTCTGACGCGTCTTATCATAATTAAAAGGTCCCCTCCACACGGTAACCTTAAACTTCGCTTCATCATTCTTATGCGGGTCATGGTTAAAAACCACGTTTTCAAGCGGATCTCTCTCCATTCTGAAATGCATTCCACCGCATTCACCCGTATATGGGCTTCCATATTGAAAAAAATTAAAGCCCAGAATATCCTCCATCACGATTCCCAACCGTATCACACTCCTGTAATATTCATAAATTTCAGTTTCATTTATTGTAACATTCTATAAAATATCTGTCAAAGCGTCTTTGTTTAACAAATTATAAACTAGTGTTGATTTAATAAATTCCCATTTTTTGGTATTTTGTACTTATAGTTAAACTAGGTTTGAACAAATAAATAGCATAGGAGGAATTATATGAACTGTACTTCCCATGATACCAATCGTATCATAGGTAACAAGATCTACCAGCTCAGGCGTTCGCTGAACATGACTCAACAGGAGCTCGCTGAAAAAACCGGCATATCTGTCACATTCTTATCAGAAATCGAAAACGGACGCAAGTCAATGTCCGTGGATACTTTAGTCAAGCTTTCAAGAGGTCTGCATGTCTCACTCGACACTATTGTGTTCGGTCATGACAACTCAAACGACATGCAAAAGGATGTTGTTTCCATGATGTCTTCACTTCCGCTTGAATACAACGAATCCATTCTGTTAATCGCCCGTGAGTTCACGCGACTTAACCGCAACCGAAACGAATAATAGAACATATCAAAGTAAAACCCCATCTCACAGGCACAACCACTGCAGATGGGGAACTTTTATTTTTGTTTATTAAGCATATAACCTGTTACCGAACCTACAACACCACCGGTAATGTGAGCCATGTATGAAATATTGTTGTCATACACAATACCGCCATAAATCTGCTGCCCTATAAATATAACCGCTACAAGAATAAAACTTATCGGTATCTCTCCATCTCTAAAGCCTGTGAATGAAGTCATGAGAATAAACGAGAATACCACTCCGCTTGCCCCGCAAAGTGCAACATAAGGAAAGAAAATATAATTGATAACACCTGTAACGAATGCCGTCAATACCATCACTTCCATTATCTCTTTTCCGCCATGCTTTTCCTCAAGCATCGGCCCAAGCAGTAACAGATACGACGCATTTCCTATAAAATGTGACCATCCGCTATGTCCTAACACATGCGTGAAAAAACGCAGATAGGTAAGCGGATTGGCTAGTGAAGAATGGTATGTCATAAACAAAAGCACGTTACTTCCGCCATGAGTTATGTAATTGAGCAAAGTCGCCACAAAACATAACAGTACAAAAGTGAGTGTCACCGGTGCATTATACGTTATCCTTATCTTTTTCATTATCCCGCTCCTCCATCATATATATTTTATTTCTTATCCACCGAATACTTTTCAGAATAATAATTGACATCCTTTATTATGCCGGAATCCTCTGAATCCCTGAGTTCCTTCAAATACTGGTGCGTGTTAAAATCATCCGACTCAAATTCCATCATGGCAACGGCTATGTTGGAGCAATGCGCAACAATTCTCTCCAGATTAGTCAAAAGATCATTAAATACAAATCCATTGATTGCATCACAGTTACCGCTCTGAAGACGAGTAATGTGATTGCGCTTAAGTTCTGCACACAACATTCTCACCGTGATTCTAAGCGGCTCCACCTGCCTTGCCATATCTATATCATCCTCGGTAAATGACTTAACGGTCATGTCAAGCTCTTCCTTAACAGCACTGTACAGAATTGCAAGCTCCCGCTGCGCATCATCGGAAAACTTAATCTTTTTCTCCACGATTTCCTTGGCTGCCCTTGATATACCGCAGGCGTGGTCAGCAATACGTTCAAAATCACTGACTGTATGAAGATACTTGGAGTTCTGCACTGTCTGGCTCTTGTTAAGTCCCACAGCCGTAATCTTCATCATGTATGTGTCAAGCTTATCCTCATATTTATCGATGATTGTCTCTTTTTCCTGAATAATATTGTACTTTTCAACAGAGTAATTATCCATAAGGTCAAATGCCCTCATGACATTCTTCTGTGCCTTTCTTGCCATTCCGTTCATTACAACACCTACCTGAGTAAGCGCAAGTTCCGGGTTTCTTAAGAAACGCTCCTCAAGCAGGTCAAAGTCTGCCTGATCCTCAACCTCATCCTCGGAATCCTTGACGAGCCAGAACATAAGCTTATTAATCTGCTTGATAAACGGTGCAAGTATCGCGATTGTGACAACTCGATATACAGTGTTGAGAAGGGCTATTGAGACAGAATTCATCTCAATATCCATAAATGCGAACTGACCTCCTCTTGTCACAATCGCCTGAATTGTGTAAAAAAGAGTTCCGCATATAATCATTCCGAACAAATCATTAAAAAGATACACAAGTGCCGTTCTCTTACCGTTCTTGTTAGAGCTCATACCGCTCATGAGAACCGGGCACGCCGCTCCGACACCGATACCCATGACTATCGGAAGTGCCGCCGAGAAAGGCAGAAAACCCGACATCGCAACCGACTGCAGGATACCTATGGATGCCGAGGCACTCTGCAGTACCGCAGTGATAACTATACCTAAAAGAATACCGAGAAACGGGTTGGAGAACTTTGTAAGCATCCCCATAAAAAACGGATTGTTCTGAAGCGGTGACATCGCCTCCTTCATGGTAGACATACCAATCATAAGTATTGTGAATCCAAACATGATATCACCGACTGCCTTATGCGACTCCTTCTTTGACAGATTTCTCACAAGCAGACCTATTATTGCCACTATCGCCGCTATGCTTGATGACGACAGAAGTGCCGCTATACCACCCGCTCCCTGAATATCCGAAAGACACAAAATCCATCCGGTTATACTCGTTCCGATGTTGGCGCCCATTATGATACCAATTCCCTGTATAACCTTCATCATACCCGAATTGACGAATCCGACTACCATAACCGAAGTAGCCGATGATGACTGAATAATAGCCGTAACACCCGCGCCCAGCAAAATTCCCTTAATCGGTGTGCTTGTCAACCCGTACAAAAGCGTCTCAAGCTTATTTCCCGCAACCTTCTTAAGACCGTCGCCCATCACACTCATTCCATACAGGAACAGCGCAATTCCGCTAAACAATCCAAGGCATAACAGTGTCACTGATACAGCATCCATACAAAACGTCCTCGTTTCTTCTATTCTTCTTTTACTAAATCTTTACATCCATTTTATTCTAATACAAAAAAAACGGATTTACAACAAAAATGTAAACTAATCTTTATACATCTTAACATGGCAGGCTGTATATAATAATATTGACACAAATTTTATTTTAGTATAGTCAGATAATCATTATTGATACCGTAAAGGAGAACATACAGTGTTATTAAAGTTGGGAATATTCTTCATAGTGCTCGGATATGTGAAATTCTGTGTTGCGCTTATTATGCAGTATGGGAGGGAGAGGGAAAGTTAAAATAACAGATATGCAATTTTTTAAATAAATATAAAGTTTCGGCTTGATTTAACCATTGGATTGTGTTATTGTCTTTTTAGAGCATATTTCTGATTTTATCGCAAAATTCTTTTTTCAGAAGTTGGTTATTTTTAACCGTTTTCAGGAGTCTATGCTTATTTCCCATTCACAAGGCAGAGGACAACTGAAAGCCCTTAAAGCTTAACCGTCGGTATCCTCCGCATCATTTTAAGGAGGTATTATTTGAAAAAAGACAACAAAGCCCACGTTTCACAGCCACAGCAGACAGCTCACGCTGCCGTCAACCGCGAATACAAGGACACTGTGTTTCGTATGCTGTTCTCAGACAAAAGGAATCTGCTGTCGCTTTTTAATGCCGTATCGGGCTGTGACTATGACTCACCCGATGAGCTTGACATCGTCACCCTCGAGAATGCCATATATTTCGGCATCAAGAACGACCTTGCCTTCGTCCTCGACATGAGCATATACCTGTACGAGCATCAGTCGACGGTGAACCCCAACATTCCCCTGCGCGACCTGTTCTACAACGGCAGTGAGAAGCTTGACGACCGCACAGTCTATAAGCTGTCCGATTCCTTTCTTGTAAGTGTTGATGAGCCCGACCTCGAGCTCAGGGTTACGGTACTCAATGTCAACGCGGGGCATAACGATGTGCTTATGAAACAGTGCAATACCCTTCGCGAATACTCCTTGTATGTTGCGAAGGTTCGCTCCAATATGAAGCTCTACAAAAATCTTGATGAAGCAGTTAATGTAAGTATTGATGAATGTATTTCCGAGGGAGTCCTCACGGATTTTCTCAGAAAGAACCGCGCGGAGGTGGTTATGACAAGCCTTTTTGAATACAACAAGGAAGAGGAAGAACTGAAGCTTCGACGTGCCGAGCACGAGGCAGGATATATGGACGGGCTTGCCGAGGGCGAAGCAAAAGGACGCACCAAAGGCCAGCTTGACACCTTTATAAGTCTTGTAAATGACGGCATAATCACTCCGGCCGATGCCGCTAAGAGACTTAGAATCAGCGAGGCTGACTTTATTAAAAAAATCAGTGAGCAGACTACTCACTGATTCATAAAGAACATATTCTCACGGCGGTAAGCGTCTAACACTATTGTCTACCTGCCAAAACGACGGTGGTAGCGGGAGGATTTTTGATATTACATCTCATTCCCTATTATACTCCTCCAAATCCTTTGCAAATATGTTTTTCTCCATGAGCATATTAACAGTTTCATCATTTTTAGATATAAGCAGCATAAGCGTTCCATCCCAGACAACTATCTCTGAAATTGCCAACGGGTGCTGTAACTTAATCGGATTTTCCCAAAAGCCTTTATAACCGTCTGCGTACGGGTACTTATATTCTAACATCTCCGCAAGTGCCACATCTTTCGGAAAAACGGAAATCACTCCCCATATCCACTGGAAATCTTCTTTTGTCAATAACCGCTGCAGCTCTTTCCCCTCAATCCAGCAGTATTCACCATCCAAAATCCGCGAGATTTCTTCGTCCTCGGGATAACATTCAATGTTGGTTATCAGGTAGCTATATTGTTCAAAATTATTTATGCAGTTCAAAACCTGTGTTAATGAGCTTTTGTTGTTATCTATTATGCAGCCTTTCATTGCGGACTCCTTGGTTTTTGTATATTTTTACGTCAGTACAACTTAACTTTTATTTTGTACAAGCATTTTTCGTACTGCCTGTTTATAAGCATCAATACCCGCATATTCATGATTGTTAAACGGTGGAAAAGGTTCTTTCATTCCTTTTCATGTGCTTTTGATTAAATTTGGCTTTTGTTTTTGATAAATTACTTTGTTTTTTTTCTATATCTGGTCGTTTCTTCAACGGATTGTTTTCATTGTTATATGGTTGCATTTGCATATCCCTCCCTTCCTATCTTCTACATACTTTGGCATTGCTTAGTACCTCCGCAGCCTGCTCCTCAATCATTTCTTTATTTTTTTTACATCACAAACAAGTCTTTCAATCATTGCATTACTCATATTAGATTCCAGCACTTCGGCATCTTCAAGCCTTATTAAAGTTCTATTATTAGGTCTGGCTAAGCTTATACACAGCATTTGCAAGTCTCCTGCCGTCCCTTCCTTTGGAAACATTGCTATGCTGTCAAATACTTTATTAACGTCATAGTCATACTTAGATAGCATGTCCCCTAAGTCTATACAGTCCTCCTCAACCTCCACTACGCCATCATTAGAAAACTCAGTGGCTACCGATATACACCCACCCGACACATCAGTTATCTTCTTAAACCTAATTAAATTATCTTGACAATTTATATATCACTAACTGATTAAGGCTTACACCCTCATTATTTGCTTCTATAACTAGTCTTTGATGTAAAGTTTTTGGTAATCTCACATTAAATTTTCCGCTGAAATCCTCTGTTTTCTCCGGTAATGGGATTAGAATATTATTCGCAAGTTTAACTTCTATATACCCTTCCATAGCCTCATTAAGATTGTCATACATTTTCTCAACTGTATCACCAGTACTTTGACATCCGTCAAGCTCCATTATTCTTCCATAGAAATAATGTCCGTTCTCATCATTCATTTCTGTTACAATCCGTGTATACGGTAACTTTAAATAATCTTTGACCTCCATCTTAATTCTCCTTTAGATTTTATTTTACTTTTTATTTCATTTTTATCATTATGTATATACCAGATGTCTTTAAGCCTCTATTTTATTAAGGATGTCCATTCCTTACGCCTTCTTTAATGGATTCTCCTGCTTGATTGTTACAATATCTCCTATAGCTCTACTTAAATACTTCTTGTAACTGCCTTTCTGTCTTGCCAGCTCATAGCCATAATCTCTGAGAACCTTGTCAGCTTCTTTAGTACGTATTACATTCCGCTGTCAATCCATCTTTTCGATAATCATTTATACTTGAGCACGTTCTCTGCCTCTTCTATGTATAGTACTATATTCGGTACTACATGTCAACTGCAAACATAAAACAAATATACAGTGTATTTTTACCGTACATCTTTAAGTACTAATCCTCTATACTGGTAGAAATTCTTGTTATTCCCGGTTATCGCTTGGCTGGTAGAGCTCATATTAGCCAAAAATATATTGACAAAACCACTTCCGACGTTACGCATAATAACTCGCACGTTAGAATTATTAATGTCATTCCCCTAATATACCCGCTTTAGATGGCTTGGCAAATGCACTATTAACAGCTTTGGGTTCATTCGTTGCAAGTATATAACTACTGCTTGGTGTAAATGTGCCAACTATAACAGTTTTCTTATTATCCAAATTGTTATTTTTAAACAATAAGTGCCTATCTTATTATCACGAAATTTTTTTGCGTAAAATACGTATTTTGCTATTGATGATACGTGTTTTACGTATTATCATAATCATGCACAGAGGAAAATACAAATGCGATTTTAAAAATTGAGAAAATAATCCTCAAAAGGTTGTCAACTCCATATTGAACCAGGTCGGTCTCAAATGAGATCTGCCACCTAAAAAAGAGAGGAGCGTTATTATATGAATTATATTTACCCTGCTGTTTTTTATCTTGAAGATAATGGAAGATATTCAGTTATCTTCCCTGACCTCAATGATCTCGCCACCTTCGGAGATAATCTTGCCGACGCTTTTGCAATGACTCAAGAGGCTTGCGGACAGTTTTTATTCTCTTATTTACGCAACGGTGAATTATTGCCTACTCCTACACCTCTTGATAAAGTCAAGAAAAATGCAGATGCTGCACTTGTCAATTTGATTTTTATAAATCTTGATGAATATGCTCGTGCTTATAATGATAAATCCGTCAAAAAAACATTGAGTATTCCTGCTTGGCTTAACACATCATGTGAAAGCTATGGCATCAACTACTCTAAGGTTTTGCAGGACGCTTTGATTGCAAAACTTCAGGCGCATTCATAATTCCATTAAGGGCGGTGTTTTTCACAGATGCTACCCTTTTTATTTCATCGGTCCATTTTATACAAGTTTGTTAACGTCCGCCCAGAAGCTTACATGTTCTGGCACTCCTACTCTTTTGCAGGACTGTTTAGCAAACAGATACGTCCGTTCCGCTCCGTGCCGCATATAGACATATTATTCAATAATATACTACGCACCTTAGTATTGTTGACATATTATCGGATGTGCTTGAAATTCCAAGCTAACTTGAAAAAGTAAATTCCAGTGCAGGAGTAAATTCCACAGGCTTTTAAAT
>UQZF01000129.1 GCA_900545455.1 uncultured Eubacteriales bacterium | reverse complement strand
ATGTGTGGCATCCGAGTCCGAACGGAATACCTTTCCCGGAACCAGCACCTTGATAGGAGGCTTCTTTGCATCCATTGTACGAATCTGTCCCGGTGATGTATGTGTACGGAGAAGCAGATCGTCGGTGAGCCAGAAGGTATCCTGCATATCTCTTGACGGATGATCCTTTAAAACATTAAGTCTTGTGAAGTTGTGGTCATCATCCTCTATCTCAGGTCCCTCAAAAATCTCAAAGCCCATTCCGGCAAACACATTAATCATTTCATACTTAACGGCTGTGAGCGGATGAAGATTTCCCATAGGTCTTGTCTTAACCGGAACAGTTACATCGATAGTCTCTCTCTCGTACTTCTGCTGAAGCTCGAGCTCCTCTATCTCCTTCTTCTTCTCATCGTACTTCTCCTGTACCCAGCTCTTAACCTCATTTACGAACTGCCCGTAAGCTTTCTTCTCCTCCTTGGCAACCTCCTTGATTCCGTTCATAAGTCCCTGCACGGAACCGTTCTTGCTGAGATAGGCTTTCCAAACGTCGGAGAGCTGGCTCTCTGATCTGGCTGTCTCAATGTCGTTTAAGAATTTCTTTTTCAATTCGTCTGCATTAAACATGTCGTTTCTCCTTTTCTTTTCTTTACGTTTAGTGTATAACCCCGAATTGCTCCATGCTCCGCATTCTCGCAATTCGACGTAAATTCGCAATCCGGCTTGTCAGCCTGCTTGCTCATTTCCGTTATCGTCTCTAAACCATAAGCAGATGTGTATGCAAGCATACATCTGCTTATGCTTTGAGACTGATTTATACACTAAAAAGACCCCGTCCCTCATGACTGAGGGACGAGGCTTAATCTCGCGGTACCACCCTGATTCCCGGACATACCGGGCACTCAATTAATGCGTAACGTGCACATACGTCACTCCCTACAAGAAATCCTTCAAGAGTGAAGCTCCGACGGGAACTTTAGCAGATACCTGAACCTGAGCGGGCTTCCAGCCGATGACTCGCTCTCTCTGTCGGAAATATATCTGCCTACTGCATCATACAATACCACCATAAGATGTGACATTATATAATCTTCGTCTTCACAGCTTTTTCATATTAATGTTGAATATCCGATTACTGTCTCAAAACACTCAACGATACTGTAAATTCTATCACAGGAAATGTTTTTGTCAAGCTTTTATTTAAACAAATCCCTGTAATCCTCCGGCAGAAACCTGTGATATATTATGTGGCAGCCCTCGTCCTTAAAGCAGTAGTAATACTCATCACTGCCCTCATCCTGACCGTCCTCCGCCCCGTGTTCAAAATACACCACATAGTCAAACTCGTCGTCCCCCGCCCTCTCAATAACCACGTTTTCTGAGTGTACGTGAAACAGATCAAATATTCCCTGCATCGTACAGTCATGCCCTCCGACATAGGCTATGAGCTTGGCTAGAAAGCTGTCCTCCGCCGCATTCTCATGGACATATTTTCCGCCCTCCTTCGGAATCAGGAAGCAAAAACGTCCCTTGTTCTGTGTAACCTCTACATTTCCGAGCTTTTCTTTAAACTCCTCGGGCTGATTAGCGGGTTGCAGCCTCTCAAGCATTGTCTCGGCATCATCATCCGCACCAAAGAAATGATTGAGCGACGAGAGCGGATAATACAGCCTGACCTCCTCATCGCAGTAGCCCAGCTTTATCTGCTGCTCTTTTATAATATCAATAAGATTTTTTTCCAGCTTTGCGTAACCTGTGTTGTTCATTTTTTCTCCTTTATCAATACTCTACCTTATATAAAAACAGCCCTTCCGCCGGAACCATAGACGGCACCTTTCGTCTGTCACGGCTCTCGAAAATCACATCTATTATGTCAGTCTCACTCTCGTTAAGTCCAATCGAGAGAAGTGTTCCCACAAGCAGTCTCACCGTGTGATATAAAAATCCGTTCCCCTTAAAAACAATTTCAAGACAGTTTCCGTCTGCCCCGCGGTCACAGACCTTGAAATCCACGCTGTCAATTCTTCTTATCGTGCTCTTTTTTGACTTATTATCTGAAAAACCCTGAAAATCATGTTCCCCGAGAAGCTTTTTGGATGCCGCCCTCATCCTCTCAATATCGAGGCTTTCAGGTTGCTCGATTGCCGCCATATATCTTCTTGCAAACACATCCCGCTTTTTGTCGAGGCTTATATAGTATCTGTATTCCTTCCCCACCGCGTTAAGTCTCGCATGAAAGCGGTTATCCACCCTCTCAAGGCTTAATATGCGGATGTCCTCCGGCAGAAAGCCGTTGAGTTCATCCATAATGACCGCCTCATCCCTGCTTTCTGTGCCTTTGTCTGCATTTTCTTCTGGATAACCCACCTTAAAATTGGCAGCCTGACACGCGGCGTGAACTCCCGCATCCGTTCTTCCCGAACCGTTAAGCTCAATTTTCTGCGAAAAGTACTTCGACAAAATCTCCTCGAGCTTGCCCTGTATCGTATTTTTCGTGTTACCCTGCTTCTGCCAGCCGTTGTAGCGCGTGCCGTCGTACTGTAGGGTTATTTTATAATTAACTGTCATAACTAATCCTCTTTTTTATCAGCCTGTCATATAAAATCCGTTCTTCGCCCGTGCTCAGATTGCGTTTCTTCTTATACAGCATCGTCCACGAAGCCTGATTTTTGGTATAATCCATTTTCTCCTCAGGGAAAAATGACCTGCAAAAATATCTATCGTCTGAGCCCTGCGACAAAAACAGATATAAATTTCTGTCCTCCATATTATTTTTCATAAGATAATCGGCATCTATCATGGAGTGTATATTTGCCTTTTTATTATACTTAAATACCGTGTCGTTGCTGTCTAACAACTGCTCC
This sequence comes from uncultured Eubacteriales bacterium, assembly GCA_900545455.1. Lineage (GTDB taxonomy): Bacteria > Bacillota > Clostridia > Lachnospirales > Lachnospiraceae > CAG-882. Next base: position 5,249 of record UQZF01000129.1, on the reverse strand, counting down.
AACAAAGGAAGAAAATTTACTCTCTCCTCTATTTGTTTATAGAAATCCGACGATTCAACCTGCCTTGTGGTAATGCTCCCCGCCACTATTTCATCAAATACTTTTCCCCTGTCACGATTCAGTTCAGGTCTGTCAATCAAATACTGCAATCCCATCAAATGAAAACAATCTTTTTTGTCAAAAGTGATTCTGAGAGTTACAGCGACTCCTTTTCTTCCCAACACAATCTCGTATTCAGTATTTAAAAGTGGAAGGAATGCGCTTACGCAATCCCTTATATTACGCATAAAGTCCGCTCCCCTAAAAAGAAAGGCTCTGCCAATAATAGCAGAGCCTCCGACATTTTCTTTTGAAACCCTCAGTCTCTAGCCAGATTGTGGTAAATGTCAAACCCGTATAAAGCTCATAAGGCACTGCTCTCTGGCACAACACCTTACTTCTTCGCTTGGCAGACACTCAAGTTGCCTGTCTTTAATATTATATTACATGTCTAAAAAAATTATGTCAATGCGTATTTTTTTGATTTTACAAAAAATTAACATTTAAAAGCATGATGTCAATTTGGTGACAAACTATTTTGCTGCAGCAGGATTAAGCTTCTTAGTTGCAATTTCATCCTTTAACATTGCAAGGAACTCGTCCTTAGATACTGTTGTTGAGTTCTGCTCACCGTGAAGTCTGTAGCTTACAGTTTTGTCATTAGCTTCATTCTTACCAAGTACGATGAGATAAGGTGTCTTCTTAACCTGAGCCTCACGAACTCTGTAGCCGAGCTTCTCATTTCTCTCATCAATCTCAACTCTGATTCCATTATCGGCAAGGAAATCATAAAGCTCATGAGAATATGCATTCAGCTCCTCATCCTCATTCTTAACAGGAAGGATAACTGCCTGTACCGGTGCAAGCCATAACGGAAGATTACCCTTAGTCTCCTCAAGAATATACGCCATAAATCTGTCAAGTGAACCAAGAATAGCTCTGTGAAGAACAACAGGAGTCTTCTTCTGACCATCCTTATCAACGTAAGTTAAGTTGAACTTAGCCGGGAGACAGAAATCAAGCTGACATGTTGAAAGTGTGTACTCATTACCTACAGCAGGCTTAACATTTACATCAAGCTTAGGTCCGTAGAATGCAGCCTCGCCGATTTCCTCCGTATATTCGATGCCAAGGTCATTTAATACCTTTCTGAGAGCGTTCTCTGCATTGTTCCACATCTCATCATCGTCATGATACTTAACCTTATCCTCAGGGTCTCTGAGTGAAAGTACACATCTGTAATCTGTGATTCCGAAATCTTTGTATGTGTCAAATATAAGATCAACAACCTTGGAGAACTCTGACTCAATCTGCTCAGGTGTAACGAAAAGATGTGCATCATTCTGGCAGAAGTGTCTTCCTCTCTCAATTCCCTTAAGTGTACCGCTCGCTTCGAATCTGAAGTCATGAGCAATCTCACCGATTCTAAGCGGAAGATCCTTATATGAATGCATCTTGTTAGCATATATCATCATGTGATGCGGGCAGTTCATAGGTCTTAATACGAAGGACTCACCCTCAACCTCCATCGGAGGGAACATATTCTCCTTATAGTGATCCCAGTGACCTGATGTCTTGTAAAGACTTACGGTACCTACACAAGGTGTCATAACATGAAGGTATCCGAGCTTTCTCTCCTTCGCCTTGATGTAGTTTTCAAGCTCCTGCCATACTGTATAGCCCTTTGGTAAGAACATAGGAAGTCCACGTCCGATGAGGTCGTCTGTCATGAAGATTTCCATCTCCTTGCCTATTTTTCTGTGGTCGCGCTCCTTGGCCTCCTCAAGTAACTTAAGGTGCTCCTCAAGCTCCTCAGGTGTAGGGAAACATACTCCGTATATTCTCTGCATAACATGATTGTTGGCATCACCCTTCCAGTAAACACCTGAATACTTAACAAGCTTGAAGTTCTTACAGAGCTTAGTGTTGTCTACGTGAGGTCCGCGGCAAAGATCAGTGAAATCGCCCTGATCATAAACCGTGATATTGCCATCCTCAAGACCATTTATAAGGTCAAGCTTGTACATATCATCCTTGAACATTTCAAGAGCTTCAGCCTTAGATACCTCTCTTCTGAAAATCTTCTTGCCTTCCTTGCAGATTTTCTTCATTTCTTTCTCAATAGCCGCAATTATCTCGTCATTTACAGCTACATCGCCAAGGTCGATATCATAGTAAAAACCTTCCTTTACAACAGGTCCTACCCAGAACTTTGCATTAGGGTAAAGATGCTTAACTGCCTGTGCCATAACGTGGGCACATGAATGGTTGAGTGTGTTTAATCTCTCATCTGCTTTAAAATCCACCATTTTAAAAATTCTCCTTTTCCTATATCTGCTGAAGCACTTCGCCGCTTTACCGCGACAATTTATGCATACAAAAAGCCCCTTATACAGTGGCTTTCCAGCTGTATAAGGGGCGAATAAATCTAATCCGCGGTTCCACCCTTATTATTCTCATTATATAAACGGGAATATCTCATTATGATGATAACGGAATCACCGTGCCGTATTAAGGCCGCTCAGAGGTGGTCTTCCCGAAACAGTATTCTGAGGCACTCGCACCGAATGTGTCTCTCTCTGAAAAAATCTTATCCCGGTACTCTTCTCATCAACGCTTTACGTAGGAAGTATATTTCAAAAAAATGTCGATGTCAACCCCAAAATTTCAATTCTGCTTTATAGAAACTATTTGCACTCAGCAAGTACCTCTCTGCGTATGGTTTCCATAACATCGTCCGTCACATACTTAGCCGCCGCTTTTACCTGCTCAGGAGCATAGTCCATGGCATAACCGTATGCAACCGTACCAAGAAGCTTGATGTCATTGCCTCCGTCTCCGAATGCCATAACCTCATCCATATTGATACCATACCTGCCGCAGAGTGCCTTAACCCCCGACACTTTGCATATTCCGTCAGCAATAAATTCCATCCAGTTATTGGCATTGTACACAAGCTCAAATGTATCGCTCCATCGCTTTTCAAAATGACTGCTGCATGTATCGACACCATTCTTTGAGTACACCGAAAGCTTGAGAAAATCATCGTCTATCCTGTCAACATTGTCAATAAACATTATGCTGTCCTTATAGCGGTCAACAATAAACTCCTCATATCCGCGGGTCTTAGGACGTATGTACATTTTCTCCCGCCCATACAGAAGGAATTCACACCCTTCCGTATATGTGATGTCATTCACAAGTGCTCTCACCTTTTCCCTATCCATCGCGTTAATCTCAAGCACACTGCCGTCGACTATTGTCATTGCGCCGTCGCTGCATACAAATGCCATCTTGTCCTTTACGGGTGCAAAAAGTCTGTTGAGGTCTCCATAACCTCGCCCGCTTGCTGCCGCAAAATGTATTCCTTTCGCATGCAATTTATCTACAACATCAAACACATGCTCATCGAACGCACCCTCTCCTCTTTGGAGAAGCGTGCCGTCGACATCACTTAGTATAAGCTTAATCATAATCCGTACACCGATACCTTTTCCTAGAGCATAGCCTCAAGTGTAGCGCGTATCGCCTTAATGAAATCCGTGCTGTTAAGTGTCTTGGCATCCTTTATGGATGTGATAAGAGCAAGGTCTCCCGTCATTTGTCCGCCCTCAACTGTTGCGATTGTAGCCTTCTCAAGCTTATCCGCAAACTCCATGAGTTCAGGAATACCGTCAAGCTCTCCTCTCTTCCTGAGAGCTCCCGTCCATGCAAATATTGTTGCGATAGGGTTCGTGGATGTCTGCTCTCCCTTGAGATAGCGGTAATAATGGCGCTGAACCGTTCCGTGAGCAGCCTCGTACTCATAGTAGCCCTGAGGGGACACAAGAACCGATGTCATCATGGAGAGTGAGCCGAACGCTGTTGCGACCATATCACTCATGACATCGCCGTCATAGTTCTTACATGCCCATATATATCCGCCCTCCGAGCGCACAACACGGGCAACTGCATCGTCGATGAGAGTGTAGAAGTACTCTATTCCGGCCTCCTTAAACTTCTCCTCGTACTCATTCTTAAAAATCTCTGCAAAAATATCCTTAAATGTGTGGTCATACTTCTTGGATATGGTGTCCTTTGTCGCAAACCATACATCCTGCTTCGTATCAAGCGCATAGTTAAAACAGCTTCTCGCAAAGCTCTCTATCGATGCGTCGATATTGTGCATTCCCTGTATAACGCCCGAGCCCTTGAACTCATGTATAAGCTCTCTCTTCTCATTGCCCTCCGCGTCAGTGTATACAAGCTCTGCCTTTCCCGCACCCGGAACCTTCATTTCGACAGCCTTATATACATCGCCGTATGCGTGTCTTGCGATTGTTATCGGCTTCTTCCAGTTCTTCACAAGTGGCTCAATACCCTTTACGATAATAGGCGCACGAAATACCGTTCCGTCAAGGATTGAGCGGATTGTTCCGTTAGGGCTCTTCCACATCTCCTTGAGGTTATACTCCGTCATTCTCGCCGCATTAGGTGTGATTGTGGCACACTTGACAGCAACTCCGTACTTTTTCGTAGCCATGGCAGCATCTACGGTAACTTGGTCGTTCGTCTCATTTCTGTACTCAAGACCCAAATCATAATACTCTGTATTGAGGTCGACAAAAGGAAGTAAAAGCTCCTCCTTAATCTCTTTCCAGAGCACTCTTGTCATCTCATCTCCGTCCATCTCCACAAGAGGTGTTGTCATCTTAATCTTATCCATAAAGTCCTCCATCTGCACATGCCGTCCACGGCTATTTTTTCTTGTATCATACAATATCAAGACTAAAAAAACAAGAGAAGATTTGTAACACATTCCGCGTTTCATCATATTATGAAGTGTATAAAGTTTTTGGAGGAACAAAATAGTGAGCGATTTAGCAGCAACAAACTGCGGATGCGGATGCGGCAATTCTAACAACGGAGGATGCAATAGCTGCAGCATTATCATTTGGATAATCCTTCTCTCCTGTCTCTGCGGCAACGGCAACGGAACAGGTCTCTCCAACGTATTCGGATGCGGCAACGGCGACGACTGCGGATGCGGTGGCAACGGAGGATGCAACAATAGTTGTATCTGGTTAATTCTCATCCTCTTATTCTGCGGATGCGGATGCGGCTTCTAATCGGAAGCCGTCACAAAAGCAGGGGTGTCATGTCAACACCCCTGCTTAACTAAATTAAACTTATTCAATTTTAAATTTCATAAACGTAATTAAGTATACATA
>UQZF01000128.1 GCA_900545455.1 uncultured Eubacteriales bacterium | reverse complement strand
TCACCGTTGCGACCGAGATAATGGCAATACTTTGTCTTGCAAGTGATATGGAAGATTTAAAGGAAAGACTCGGAAAGATAATTGTCGCATACAATTATGCGGGTGAGCCTGTGACGGCGGCAGACTTAAAGGCTGTTGGCGCGATGGCTGCACTTTTAAAGGATGCGATAAAGCCTAACATGATTCAGACACTCGAGGGAACTCCTGCACTTGTTCACGGTGGACCTTTTGCCAACATCGCTCACGGCTGCAACAGCGTGAGAGCGACAAAGGCTGCACTCAAGATGGCAGACTACGTTGTGACGGAGGCAGGCTTCGGCGCTGACCTCGGAGCAGAGAAGTTCATCGACATCAAGTGCCGCAAGGCTGGAATCGCCCCTGATGCGGTTGTCATTCTTGCTACCGTAAAGGCACTTAAATACAATGGCGGCGTCAAGAAGGATGAGCTTGCGGCTCCTAACCTTGAGGCGGTAAAGAAGGGAATAGTTAACCTTGACAAGCACATCGAGAATCTTCACGCCTTTGGTGTCCCTGTAGTGGTTACGCTCAACTCGTTCCTCACCGATACTGAGGAGGAGTACGAGTTTATAAGAAAGCACTGTGAGGACATGGGCTGTGAGTTCGCACTTGCAAAGGTGTGGGCAGAAGGCGGAAAGGGCGGCGAGGAGCTTGCTTCTAAGGTTATCAAGACACTTGAGACTAAGAAGAGCGAGCTTAAGTTTACCTACGAGCTTGACGCGCCTTTAAAGGATAAGATAGAGGCGATAGCTACTAAGATTTACGGTGCAGGTTCTGTAAGCTATTCCGCTGAGGCATCAAGAATGTTGAAGAAGATTGAGAAGATGGGTTACGGAAATCTTCCTGTATGTATGGCGAAGAACCAGTATTCACTCTCCGACGATCCGAACGCTCTCGGACGCCCTGAGGGCTTCAATGTAAACATAAGAGAAGTGTATGTGAGCGCGGGAGCAGGCTTCGTTGTAGCCATAACCGGCACGGTCATGACAATGCCGGGACTTCCTAAGGTTCCTGCCGCTGAGAACATTGACGTTGTCGATGATAAGATAATAGGCTTATTCTAAAATTAATATATTTAAAATCAAGTGAGGATTTGTTTTGTATGGAAAATTTCTGTGTCAGGGATATTGTGAATGCCACAAATGGCAGACTGCTGTGCGGTGATGAGAACACGGCGATAATTAATTTTGCCACCAACTCGGGAAAGGCTGAGCCGGGGCTTATGTTTGCGCCGATTGTCGGCGAGCGCGTTGACGGTCATAAGTACATTGCCAATGCGTTTGAGTGCGGGGCATCGGGAACACTTACACAGAATGAGGCTGCCGTGGCTGATTTAATCGCAGGGTGGAGGAGCGCGGGAGTGGCGGAAAAGCCCGTGATTCTCGTCGATGATTCCGTGAAGGCGATGCAGCTTACGGCGAGGGAATATGAGAGCAGACTCTCACTTGATAAGGTCGGCGTGACGGGAAGCGTCGGAAAGACGACGACCAAGGAAATGATTGCCTGTGCACTCTCGGGCGGTCTTAAAGTCTATAAGACAGCTGGAAATGCCAACAGCCAGATAGGTGTCCCGATTACGATCATGAATATAGGGCTTGACGATGAGGCGGCTGTCATCGAGATGGGAATGAGCGAGAAGGGTGAGATGGAGCGTCTTGCGACTCTGCTCACGCTTAACGCCGCGGTCATGACCAACATTGGTGTGAGCCATATTGAACAGCTCGGCTCGCAGGAGAACATTCTTGCGGAGAAGTGGCATATAACGGACGCCTTAAAGGACGGAGGCTTCATATTCCTAAACGGCGATGATGCACTTTTAAGAGAGAGAGCAAGACTTTGTAGGGAGAACCGCGACGAGGTGTTCGGAGCCGATGATAAGAGAAGGCTCACGGTGTACACGTTCGGACACGCAGAGGACTGTGATTACAGGGCTGAAAATGTAGTCACCGACGGGGACGGAATAAGCTTCGATGCCGTCTGTGCGGGTAAAAAAGTTGAGGTTAAGTTGTCGGTGCTCGGCGACCACAATGTCAACAATGCGCTCGTGGCGCTCGCTGTTGCGGAGCATTTCGGGGTTGACATTAAAAAGGCTGCGGATGCGCTTAGAGGCTACACGGGAGTTGCAATGAGACAGCACGTCACAAAGAAGGACGGAATAACCTACATCGATGATTCCTACAATGCAAGTCCGGATTCCATGAAGGCGGGACTTAATGTGCTCTGCCAGATGCCTGCGACCTACAGGGTGGCGGTGCTCGCGGATATGCTTGAGCTTGGTGAGAACACGAAAGAGTATCACAGACTTGTCGGTGAGTATGCGGGAAAGAGCAATGTAGATGAACTTTTGCTCTACGGCGAGCTTGCAAGGAATATAGGTTACGGGGCTGAACAGTATATTAAGAACATAAGACATTTTGACACACTCGATGAGATAACAAGCTATTTAAAAAGCAGCTTAAAGCCTGGAACCGCTGTGCTTTTTAAGGGTTCACGTGGAATGAAGCTCAATGAGGTTGCAGACGGTATTCTTGGGGCTTAGGAGGTTTGACATGATACTTAAAGATTTGATATCGGAACTTGATTATACATTGTACAATGGCAGTGAGGACATTGAGATTACACAGCTTGTATGCGATTCGAGAAAGATTGTCGAGGGCTGTGTGTTTGTCTGTGTGAAGGGAACCGTGTTTGACGGTCATACATTTATAGACGAGGCAATAAATCAGGGTGCCGCGGCGATAATCACCGAGGAAGAGGTAGAGATTACGGAGCACAGAAGGAACACGACGTTCATAGCTGCGCCTGACTGCCGGAACACTCTCGCACTTACATCTGCAGCATATTTCGGGCATCCGGCTAAGCGTCTTTTTACCATCGGAATCACGGGAACCAAGGGAAAGACTACGACCGCATTCATGGTTCGTGAGATATTAGAGCGCTGCGGCTACAAGACGGGACTCATCGGAACGATTGAGATCATAACGGGCTCACGACACATCGAGTCTGCCAACACCACACCTGAATCCTACGACGTGCAGAGATATTTTAAGGAGATGGCTGACAACGGCTGTCAGTGTGTTGTCATGGAGGTGTCATCACAGGCGCTCATGATGAAGCGTTGCGGCGGAATCATGTTTGACATAGGGGTGTTCACGAATCTTGAGCCCGACCATATCGGACCTAATGAGCACGCAAGCTTTGAGGAGTATATGCACTGCAAGGGGCTTCTCTTTAAGCAGTGTAAGATGGGAATCGTAAACTTCGATGATGAGCACACCAATGAGGTGCTAAAGGGGCATACCTGTGAGGTTATGTCCTACGGATTAAATGAGGGCGCGGACATGAGAGCAGTGAACATAAGCTATATTCATGAGCCGGGACACATAAGCACCGAGTACGATGTCGAGGGAAGAAATCTTCACATCAAGCTTGCACTTCCGGGAAAGTTCAGCGTCTACAATTCACTCTGCGCCGTTGCGGTCACTTATGCTGTAGCGGAGGCAAAGCATGTAGAAGTTGATGAGGATAAACTGAAGTCTGCACTTGCGACCGTTGCCGTGAAGGGAAGAGTTGAGCCTGTGAAGGTGTCCGACAAGTTCATACTCATGATTGACTACGCGCACAATGCGATGAGTCTAAAAAGTATTTTGGAAACACTCAGAGAGTATAATCCGAAACGCCTGGTGAGTGTGTTCGGCTGCGGAGGCAACCGCTCGAAGCTGAGACGTTTCGAGATGGGCGAGGTTTCAGGAAAGCTTGCCGATTTTACGATTATAACATCGGACAATCCGAGATTTGAGGAGCCGCTTGACATTATTGCCGATATAAGAAGCAGCATAGAAAAGACGGGCGGCGAGTTTATAGAGATTCCTGACCGCAAGGAGGCAATCCGCTATGCAATTGAGAATGGCAGGGAGGGCGACATAATCGTCCTTGCGGGAAAGGGACATGAGGATTATCAGGAAATCAAGGGAGTAAAGTACCCTATGGATGAGAGAGTACTGATTAAGGAAGTTCTTGAGGAATTAAAATGTGGTTCGCAGATATCATAGTTGATATTTCTATTGATAAACTGGATAAGACATTTGAGTACATTCTGCCGGATGAGCTTTTGGGTACTGTCGAGATAGGCTCGCAGGTGAATGTGCCGTTTGGAAAGAGAATGATTACCGGGTATGTGGTCAACATAACTGATGAGCCGGAGTTCGATGTCGCGAGGATGAAGCCCATCGACTCGGTCGTCGAGAGGGCTGTTTCCATCGACGGCAGGATGATTAAGCTTGCCTACTGGATGAAGCACAACTACGGCTCGACAATCAATCAGGCATTAAAGACCGTGCTCCCCGTTAAGGAGACGGTCAAAGAGAAAAAGGAGAGCACACTGTCGCTTGCGGCAGGGTATGCTGAAAATGAGCAGACTGTTAGAGATTTTATTGCGGAGTGCGACAGAAAGCACTACGCCGCAAAGAGCAGGCTTGTGTCGGCTCTTTGGAGGGATGGTGCGCTTGATGAGGGACTTGTAAGGTCGAAGCTTAACATTTCCTCGTCGACGATCACCGCCCTGTTAAATCAGGGAATCATTGAAAAGAGTGACAGCACGGTCTACAGAAATCCTGTCCGCCACGAGTACGAGAAAATCGCGGGCTGTGTGTTAAACAGCGAGCAGAGCTTTGTCGCGGGCTCGATAAAGGCTGACTATGACAGGGGAATAAGGGGAACATATCTGATAAAGGGAGTGACCGGAAGCGGAAAGACGGAGGTGTATCTTGAGATAATTGAGCATGTGCTCGCACAGGGCAGACAGGTTATAATGCTCATACCCGAGATAGCGCTCACTTACCAGACGGTCATGCGCTTTTACAGGCGGTTCGGAAATGTAGTGTCGATACTCAATTCGAGAATGTCAAAGGGCGAGAGATATGACCAGTATCTCAGGGCAAAGAACGGGGACATCAAGATTATGATAGGCCCGCGCTCGGCACTTTTTACTCCGTTTGACAATCTCGGACTTATAGTTATAGACGAGGAGCACGAGGGAGCTTATAAGAGCGACTCGGTTCCTAAGTATCATGCGAGGGAGACTGCGATAGAGCTCGCCTCCATGAGCGATGCGTCTGTGATACTCGGCTCGGCTACGCCGTCGGTTGACGCATACTACAAGGCAAGGAGCGGTGAGTATAAGCTCTTTGTGTTGAATAACAGGGCGGGTGAGAGCACACTTCCCGAGGTTGAGACGGTCGATTTGAGGGAGGAGCTAAAGAGCGGAAACAAGTCCATATTCAGCAGACGCCTTAAAAGCTTAATTGAGGACAGACTTGCAAAGAAGGAACAGATAATGCTCTTTCTTAACAGGCGCGGATATGTTGGATTTATTAATTGCAGAGAGTGCGGACATGTGATAAAATGTCCTCATTGTGATGTCGCGCTGACGGCGCACAATAACGGGCGGCTTGTATGTCATTATTGTGGATATTCGGAGCCTGACAAGAAAATCTGCCCCGCGTGCGGCTCTAAGTATATAGGCGGCTTCAAGGTCGGAACCGAGAAGATAGAGCAGGCGGTGAAGGAGAGCTTTCCGGGTGCGAGGGTGCTCAGAATGGACCTTGATACCACCAAGGGCAAGGAGGGGCATGAGAGGATTCTCGAGGAGTTCGCGGGAGGCAATGCGGATATTCTTGTCGGAACGCAGATGATTGTGAAGGGGCATGATTTCCCGAACGTCACGCTGATGGGAATACTTCTCGCGGATTTGTCGCTGTACTCATCGGACTTCCGCGCGCAGGAGAGAACCTTCGAGCTTTTAACACAGGCGGCGGGAAGGGCGGGGCGCGGTGACAAGCCCGGCAATGTGGTCATCCAGACCTACGATCCGTCGCACTACAGCGTGCAGATGGCTGTAAAGCATGACTATGACGGCTTTTACGAGCAGGAGATAATGTACAGGGAGCTTATGGATTATCCTCCCGTGTCGAATCTCATGACGGTGACGGTATCGTCAAAGTATGAGAAGAACGCCAACGACGCGGCGGCATGGTTGCTCGATTTTGTAAAAAGACAGTTGGAAAAGAACACGGTAAATATGCCTGAGGAGCTGCCTCGGATTATCGGTCCGACGAGGGCTCCGGTGTATAAGCTTAATGATATTTTTTCAGTTCTTTTATATTTTAAACATAAACAGTACACAGTTCTGACACAGATTAAGGATATATTAGAGAAGTATATAAAAGATAATGAGCAGGATTTTAAGACAATCAGTGTACAGTTTGATTTTAACCGGTAAATAATAAGAAAAGAGGAATATAAAATGGCACTTAGACAGATTAGAACAATCGGAGATCCTTGCCTTAACAAGGTATGTAAGGAGGTAGAGGAGGTCAACGAGCGTACACTTACACTGATTGACGATATGCTTGACACAATGTATGAGGCTGACGGAGTCGGCCTTGCGGCACCGCAGGTCGGAGTTTTAAAGAGAATTGTTGTAATCGATGTCGGAGACGGTCCGATTGTAATGATTAACCCTGAGATTCTTGAGACGAGCGGAAGCCAGACGGGCAGCGAGGGGTGCCTCAGCGTTCCGGGCAAGGCGGGAACTGTTACAAGACCTAACTATGTCAAGGCAAAGGCTTACAACGAGGAGATGAATGAGTACATCATTGAGGGTGAGGAGCTTCTTGCAAGGGCAATATGCCACGAGCTTGCACATCTTGACGGTCATCTCTACACCGAGCTTGTCGAGGGTGAGCTCATGAACACCGAGGATGCGAATAAGAAACACAAGTAATTTATAAATACAGAATAGGAGATTTTGATGAGAGTAGTTTTTATGGGAACACCGGATTTTGCGGTGGGAACTCTTAAGGCACTTATTGAGGCCGGACATGACGTGGCAGCAGTTGTAACACAGCCTGACAAGCCGAAGGGCAGGGGAAAAGAACTTCTTATGACACCTGTCAAGGCTGAGGCGGTCAAGGCGGGAATACCCGTATACCAGCCGGAGAAGATAAGAAAGAATGAGGAGTTTCTTTCAGAACTTAAAAAGCTTAATCCCGATGTCATCGTTGTAGTGGCGTTCGGTCAGATTCTTCCGGTCAGCGTGCTGGAGCTTCCGAAGTACGGCTGTGTTAATGTACACGCGTCACTTCTTCCGATGTACCGCGGTGCCGCACCTCTCCAGTGGGTTATCATAAACGGCGAGAAGGTCAGCGGTGTGACCACGATGCAGATGGATAAGGGGCTCGACACGGGCGATATGCTCTTAAAGGAGGAGGTAGAGATTGCTCCTAAGGAGACTTACGAGACATATCACGACAAGCTCGCCGTGGTTGGAGCTAAGCTTCTCATAAAGACGCTCGAGGGCTTGGAGGCGGGCACCATAACACCTGTCAAGCAGGAGGGAGAAACCTGCTATGCCTCAATGATAGACAAGAGCCTCGGCAATCTTGACTTTACAAGACCTGCCGTAGAGCTTGAGAGACTTATGAGAGGACTTGATCCGGCACCTGCGGCATACACGTTCATCGACGGAAAGATGTTAAAGCTCTTCGGGGCAGACGTTGTCGATGCGGATAAGGTATACGGTGAGCAGGAATGCGGAAAAATAACGGATATATCGAAGGATTCATTTGATATAACGACCGGAGCCGGAAGGCTCCGGGTGCGGGAGGTTCAGCTCGAGGGCAAGAAGCGCATGGATGCGGGCTCATTTTTGAGAGGCTATAAGCTTGTCGACGGAGCGCTCCTTAAAAGAGAAAGAAATCAGTAAAAAGAAAGGGTGATTTATATGGTATTGGCTTATTATTCATACGGATATGGCTACGGCTACGATCCGACATGGTTTCTGCTTATAATAACGGGAATCATTGCCATTATCGCACAGATTCGTGTGTCGGCAAGCTTCTCTAAGTACAGCAAGGTTGAGAGCAGAACCGGACTCACGGGTGCGGAGGCAGCCGAGAGGATTCTCCACTCTAAGGGAATCTATGACGTGAGAATACAACATATAGCGGGAAGCCTCACCGACAACTATAATCCTACCGACAAGACACTCAATCTGTCGGATGCGACCTACAATTCACGCTCGGTTGCAGCGATTGGTGTTGCAGCACATGAGTGCGGA
>UQZF01000127.1 GCA_900545455.1 uncultured Eubacteriales bacterium | reverse complement strand
TCTTCTGAGCTGTTTTCACACCGCTCAGTGCCTTGTGTTTCAAGGCTTGTTTATAATATCACACCATCCATGATTTGTAAACCCCTAAATTATAAATAGTTTATAAGCGATTATTCCTTGAATTATTCGAATATTCTGATTTTTGAGAATTTTTATACATTAATTCATAGGACGTAATTTCCTATGAATTAATAAGCGCTGCCCGATACACAGGCAGCGCCGCTATTGCTTTTTATATATAATTATTATCTGTGCTCCTTTGGCAGACTGCTTCCACCGCTGCCATAAAGAACCTCCACTTCCTTAATTCCCGAAGCATCGTCCTCATCCACTTCGAACACAACCACCGCTGTCACAGTCTCCCCGGCACCAATTGTAAAATTCTTCATATTACTAAAATCATTCCGTAACAGATTCTTAAAGCTCATAACAGTACTGCTTCCGGTTCTCAACCTGAATACGGGAGATTCGTCAGCTACCGAGTATGTTATGTCACTGTCGGTAATATTGGTAAGGTTATATTCAACCGCAACCAGCTCATTTCCCGGTTCAGCCTCGATAACAAATAATGTCTCTCCGTCATCCGGATATTCCTTTCCTATTACACAGTCCTTATATGTGATTTCTATTCCTTCCATATTCATATACTCGGCAAGTACACTGTAATCATGTGTAGGAGCAATCACATTTCCATTCTCATCTGTCTCCGTCTCACCGTCAGCATCTACCGTATCATCAATATCCTTGATATCAGGTATATATGTATAATCAACCCTTGTTGTCTTCACAATAAGCCTTGCAGCATAATTGGCAATAGCATTATTCTGCTCGGTCGTGAGGTCAACCCCCTTACTGCATCCCGTAGCAAGAACCGCACACAGCACTGCCGATAATGCCAGCGAATATATTGAACGCTGTCTCATCTGTCGTCCTCCTTAAAAAATCCATCTTTCCTTAAATCATTATATCACGCACTATGCATTTTCGCAATCCAATTCAAACCAGAAATCGACCCCGTTATCAAGATTCTCCGCGCCGCAAGCCTGTCCGTGTGAATTCATTATCGCTTTTACAATCGAAAGTCCGACTCCGCTTCCACCATACTGCCTTGTTCTCGCCTTATCAACTTTATAGAACTTATCCCATATTTTGTCTATATCTTTTTCCGGAATCTGCTTTCCTGTATTAAATACATGTACGCGGACTTTCTTTTTATCATTGCCAATATACTCCAAGCCAACCTTTATATATGCCGGCTCTCCATTAATTGAATCCACATGATTGATTGCATTGCTTATATAGTTGGTTATAACCTCCTCTATTTTAAACTGGTCAGCCCACACATACACAGATTCAGCACAGTCATACACAAGCGAAGCGTTCTTCTGCTGTACCCGTATCTGATTGGTCTTAACAATCTCGCCTATATGTTTTGCAATATCAAAGCGTTCTATAGTCAGTGGATCATTGCCCGACTCTAATTGATTAAGCGTAAGGAGCTGCTTTACCATATTATTCATCTTGGCAGCCTCGTCCACTATGACATCGCAATAAAACTGCATGCTCTCCGGGTCATCGGTAACTCCGTCGCGCAGTCCTTCGGCGTATCCTTGAATGAGTGCAATCGGCGTCTTCAACTCATGTGATACATTCGATATGAAATCCTTCCGCATGTTATCGATTTCTTCCCGTTTGTCAATATCCTTCTGAAGTTCAAGATTAGCAGTCTTGAGATCCGAAATATAATGCTTCAGATTATCAGACATCTTATTGATGCTGTTTCCGAGCATTCCGAGTTCACCCTTGTCATGTGATTCATATTTTACATCAAAATTCATCTGTGCCATTGCCTCTGCAGTGTATGAAAGCTGCTTAATAGGCTTGGTAAATCTGCCTGCAGCAAAAAAAGCAATGATACCTCCGACAAGCATACCGACTACACCGACTATAATATAAAAACGGTTGGATATTCCCACATTCTTGCTTATGCTGTCAAGTGGAACCTGAATTATTATATTGTACATATAATTGTCATCGTTCCCGATTATCTCAAGATACGACTTTTCATCATATATATTGTATGATGTCTGAATAACATAATTACCACTTTTTGATATTATCTTGCTTTCCTTAGGCGACTGTGAAAAGTAATAATCCTGCAGCCACCTTTTCGTCTTATCGCTATCCGCTTTAAGGCTGTATACCTTCTCAAAATTAGAATCAACAATAAGAGCCGTCATGTTCTGTGCCGTGCTTATGTCGTACATAACCTTGCCTAACTCTTCCTGATTGATATCAGCATCCGTTATGACATTCTTTATCCTGTCAAATGCCTGGAGAAGAGCTTTCTGCTTCTGGCTCATATAATATTTCTCCAAAAACACTGCATTAAACACACAGCCGAACACTACAAGTCCGGCCATAAGTGCCATTATTAATATAGAAAGCTTTAACCTAATCGAATGTTTCATTTTTCAAATTTGTACCCCAATCCCCATACGGTCTTTATATAATCACCTTTATCGCCCATCTTGCTTCTCAGCTTCTTTACATGTGTATCGATTGTCCTGGCATCACCGAAATAATCATAATTCCATACGTTGTTAAGAATCTTCTCTCTCGACAAAGCAATTCCTTTGTTGTCAACAAAATAGTTGAGGAGTTCAAATTCCTTGTAGCTCAACTCTATCTCACGACCGTCTATCTTAACAGAATGAGCCATCTTATCAATCTCAATTCCCTCGTATTCTATCTTGTCCTCATTAAACGAACCTGTTCTTCTTAAAATTGCCTCAACCCTTGCCACAAGAATCTTAGGACTGAACGGTTTTGATATATACTCATCCACTCCAAGATTAAAGCCGGCGAGCTCATCCTGCTCCTCAGACTTGGCTGTCAACATAATAATCGGCACCTTGGAATCCTTTCTGATTGTCCTGCACACATCATAACCGTTCATCTTCGGCATCATCACATCCAATATTATAAGCGAAATATCTTTATCCGCATAAAAGACATCAATCGCCTGTTCACCATCCTCAGCTTCCACTACATCAAAATCCTTTTTCACAAGGAAGTCTCTTACCAGCTTCCGCATACGGCTCTCATCATCAACAACAAGTACTTTGAGTTTATCCATAGTCAACTCTCCTTATATCACATTATCTTTTTATCTTACTGTAACAAAAATATGTGTCGGTATTGTGAAAAATCAATCTATTCCAAGTCTTTTCTCCGCCTCCCTCACCCGTTGCTCACGCTCGGTAAGCTGTGTCTCCCAGCCTGCATACTTATCGACAAGCTTCTGCTCATAATTGATTATATTGACATTATTGCTTGTTGTCGCAATATACATCATCACACCGATTACAATAACAAGTGCTATATTCACTATAAACAAAGTTCGAATTTTTTCCTTGTATTTCAGGGTCTGCTGTTTTTCCTCCTGCAGCTTCTGCTTGGCATCGGCAAGCTTATATCCAACCGCACGCTCCGGCTTAAAATTTCCGGTCTGAATAGGCGGTAAATCTGATGCCTTGGCATATTTTTTATTGATTATCAAATCTCGAAGTCTGCAAAGATATTCAAGACCAATTACCGTTGACAGCTTGTTCTGTGTTATAAGCCCTGAATATAGCGCCACCAGCAGCTCACCTTTGTTCAGATTCACTTTTTTCATAAGTCTCTCAATAGACTTCTTTTCCTCAAGTGCTTTCTCATATTCCTCCTGCGTTTCAAAGCTGTAACCGTTGACTACCAATTCAACTTCCTGCTTTTTATCATTATCTGTATTTGCCATAATCTCACTTCCTTAAACACGGGACTTATTTACTATGCTTTATTTTAATCAGTATATCTTCCAAAGTCAATTACATAAAAAGGCGATGCCTCACGGCACCGCCTAAAATTATGCTGTCTGCTTTGTATTTTTTGCCACATAGTCGCAAAGAATCTTCTTTGCCTCCTCCGGTGTCAACTGACTGTCCTTAAGGATATCTCCAAGCTCGGCAATCTCCTTGTCCTGCTTCTCCTTAAGCATTGCATCAAGTTCAGACTGTTCTGACTTGATTCTTGTCTTAAGTGCCTCAATAATCTCACATTTTTCTCTTATTTTGTCATCAAGGCTCTTTCTTGGTCCTCTTGCCATTTCTTATTCCTCCACATAGTTCAACATATTAGGCAGAATGTCCTGCCTGTTATTGATATTATATGGACAAGAGTGGCATATTATTCCATTAATTTATCAAAATTCCCTTATTCCGCCAAAATAGATAAGCGAAAGCATATCCGGACCTGTGTGTGCACCGATTATCGGGCTCAGCATTGTAATCTTCACTTCCGCCTCCGGCCTGCACTCCTCAATCATTCCCTTTAAGAGTTTGGCATCCTCTATGCAGTCCGCACAGCTTAAATATACTGTCTTGAGTACGGTCGGGTCGTAATTCGCATTAAATCTCTCAACCATCGTCTTAAGTGCAAGCTTATTGCCACGCTTCTTATCTATAGTCTGAAGTTTACCATTCTTATCAATTGTGAGAATAGGCTTAATATTGAGTGCCGTTCCCATAATTGCAGTCGCAGCAGACACTCTTCCGCCCCTCTTTAAGTACATGAGGTCCTCAACCTTGAACCAGTAATTGATATTGTTGGCGTGCTCTCTGAGCCACTGTGCATTCTCCTTATAGCTCATGCCTGCCTCACGGTTATTGACAGCGAGCTCAGCCATAACGCCCATTCCGCCTGTGGCTCCGAGTGAATCAACAACCTCAATCTTAACCTCATCGTAATCGTCCTCAAGCATCTTAACCGCCATAAGTGCTGATTCGTATGTATTGCTCAGCCCGCTCGACAATGATATATATATAATCTCTGCACCTTCTTTTACATAGCTCTCAAAAAGTTCTATGTAATGATTAGGTGTTATCTGGCTTGTATGTGTAGTAATCTTATTTCTAAGCTTCTCATAATACTCATGCATCATGGAATCATTCTCAGGTGCTTCACAGTGAAATGTGTCATCCCCGAGAACATATTCCATCGGCACATAGCGAATATCATGTGCTGCCGCATAATCCTTATCGATATCAATCGAGACGTCTGCAAAAATATAATAGCTCATAAACTCCTCCGTACATATTCTAAAAATAAAATGTTACAAAACTGCTCATTTTGTATCACTCGTATATTTTACAACAAAAATACGGAATTGTATATACTTTTTTATTTTTCAGACAATCTTTTTTCCTATGTCTGCCATCAACCTGTCTTCGTCAGTTGTTTCCAAGTGCCGCACATTGCGAAATAAAATCGTCTACAGCCGCCTTCTTATCCGGGTACTGTCCACTTGCATATCTGTATGTTACAGAATACCAGACGCTGTTAAGCTCAGGACGAATCCCGTCATTCTTCACAAACTCAGCTTCCACCTTGGATGGTTCAATCATATTTTTATATATATCAATATCAGTATGTTCAACCGCAACCGACGGCACGCCTTTTACATCGGCAATTTTATTGATTTCATCCTTTGTAGCCAGAAAACGCATAAACTCGACCGCATATTCGCGGACATCGCTGTTTTCCGATACCGAAAAGCCATACCAAGGTTCACGGTACACATACGCTCCGTTTTCGCCCATAGGAACAAAAATATATGTATATTCAAACGGAGCCTCTTTATATGCTTCCGATTTTGTCTCCCTCTTCTTCATTCCGCTGACCTTCTCGGTATTGCACACCCAAAACGGAACTTCGCCTTCAAAGAACTTCATTATTGCTCCATCATAGTTGTCATTCGGATAAGCGTCATTAACCTCAGCATCCGTATAGCCGTTCTCCGTTATCGTGTCAATTATATCGAAAACAGGTGCAATTTTCTCCTCCGCACTACTGTCTCCCGCTAAAAGTTTATTATACAATTCATCATCATTTCCTATGATGTTATATAACATTCCGATTGTCAGTTCCGCGTATACCTTGCCGCTTGGTCCCTGTATAGGAACGTACCCCTTGTCCTTAAGAACTTTCAATGCATCCAGAAACTCACTATATGTCTGTGGTACCGAAAGTCCTTCTTTTTCAAGCAGCGAAACATTGACAACAACACCGTACAAATTCTGTGACATAGGAATTGCAACCAGCCTGTTTTCATAACAATCCGCCTTTATCATGCTCTTATCAATGGCACTAAAATCAATATTCTCCTGCGATAAATCCACACATTTCTGCGCGAGACTATTTCCCGGTGTCATGACAACGACATCCGATGTCATAAAAATATCAACACCCGGATTGGAATCAAGATATTCCGTCAGGTTATCCGCTCCAACCTGCTCATAATTGAAAGTGACATTCGGATAATACACATTAAAATCATTTGTCACCTGATCAAATGCTTCAAAATTATTAAAAAATCCCATCACATCAAGCACAACTTTGTTTCCCGTATCAAGCCGCGGTGTGAATTCTTTCTGTGAATTTTTCTTTGCACACCCCGATACAGCCAATACAATAATTGCTGCCATTGCCACGGTCAAAACCCGTGGTACAATATTACTCTTTTTCATATTAACCTCCTCCTTATTCTGTTTCTACCATCTTCCCGTCTTGATCTTTCTCAGATAATTCAACAGGTTATTCATATCTATCGGCTTGGCAATATGTCCGTTCATGCCGCTTGCAAGGCACTGCTGTACATTTTCGGCAAAAGCATCTGCAGTCATTGCCACTATGGGAATATTTCTCATTTTTTCATCCGGCAGTGAACGGATTATACCTGCAGCCTCAATACCACTCATAACCGGCATCTGAATGTCCATAAGAATGCCGTCATAAATCCCTTCCGGTGCTTCTCTGAGAATTTCAATACACTTTTTTCCGTTTTCAGCCCTGTCACATACAATATTCAGTTCAGACAATAATGCTTCTATTATCTCCCAATTTAATTCATTATCCTCAGCAACCAGCAGATGCATTCCACCCAAGTCCACATTTTCGCCAACTTCATCCTGCGACTTCTCCTCGGGTATTTCAACCTTGGGAAGATTAAGGTATACCGTAAATTTTGTTCCCTCTCCGGCGACACTGTCACATTCTATTTTACCTTCTAACAAATCAACAATCTGCCTTACAATCGAAAGTCCGAGCCCCGACCCCTGTGTACGATTTACCTGCGTGCTTACCTCCCTTGAAAAAAGACCGTACATATTCTTTTGGAATTCCTCAGTCATTCCTATTCCGTTATCAGAAATGCTAAATACAAGCCTTGTATTCGAATTATCCCCTTCTATGTCCTCATCGTGCATATGAATTTTAATCTTACCGCCTGCCTGAGTATACTTCACCGCATTTGACAGCAGATTTATAAAAATCTGGTTAAGTCTGATAGGATCAACATAAACATTCTTATACGGAAGATTCGAAATATCGCATTCCATGTCTATTTTCTTCTCATTAATAAGCGTTGCCTGCATTTCAATCAAATCCGACATGGTTCTTTCAAGATTCACACTTTCAGGATTCAAATTGAGCTTTCCGCTCTCAATTTTTGAAATGTCGAGCACATCATTGATGAGCGTCAAAAGCTGTTTTCCCGCTTTCAGCGTCTTATCAAAGCATTCCTCCACATACTCAGGATTATCAGTATTCTTTTTTGCTATGGTAGTCATCCCGATAACTGCATTAAGCGGTGTTCTTATATCATGTGACATTGCCGACAGAAACTGAGTCTTAGCTTCACTCGCCTGCTCTGCCATCTTAACCGTTTCCCTCAATCTGCTGTTCACACTGTACAGATGAACTCCGTCCACGAAAGCAAGCACAATCAATGTTGCACATGCAACAAACACAATAAGCCATGATTCCCTCGCCGATTCCATCTCGTTCATATTAACGCAGGCAAGGATATCTATTGTTGAACCCTCTCCAAACGACGAGTAATATCACATGCATTCATTTCCTCTGAAATCTTTATATACGAATGTTCCGCTCTCTGTGGTCGACAATCTGTTTCTCAGCTCATCGACCTTATTATAATCATCCTGAAAATTGTACGCACGGATATATTCGGGAAAATTTCCTGATTTCATTGTGTTTGACTGGACAACGTAATCCCCTTCCCTTGTCATAATACCTACTTCCGCAGATTTGTATTCCATAGGGAAAACCCATGTTTTTTTCAGGACTTCAGTAGGTATGATTCTGAGCAGCAGATAATCCCTGTCTCCTTCTGCCGTCTTAATCGTAACTCTTTTTCCGACGCACACAACTCTTGCATGC
>UQZF01000126.1 GCA_900545455.1 uncultured Eubacteriales bacterium | reverse complement strand
CTCCACAATCTCACTCATCGTCCCGCTCGAATAGCCGGACTTTTTCCCGTCCGCATGTCCTGCAAGCTCATCGTAATTAACCCGCTGCAATGCAACGGATATATCTATTCTGTCAAGAATAGGTCTGCTTATCCTTCCGTAATGCCTGTTAACCTCCCATGCCGTACACCTGCACCTTGTCCTGTCGGGATAAAATCCGCATACGCATGGATTCATCGCAGCCACCAGCATAAAATCTGCCGGTAGCTCATATGCTCCACTCACACGATTAATCATTATCCTGCCCGTCTCCAGAGGCTCTCTGAGCTGTTCTATCACTCTCGTGTCATAGCGCGTAAGTTCATCGAGAAACAACACACCTTTTGTGGCAAGCGACACCTCGCCCGGCTCAATCAGCCGTCCGCCTCCTGACAATGCGGCTGTAGTGATTGAATGATGTGGTGCACGGAAAGGCCGCTCTTTTATGCTGTTTCCGTCATTAAGTTTCCCCGCAATGCTGTACAGGCACGCAAGCTCAAGTCTCTCCTGCTCCGACATTTCAGGCATTATCGTAGGTATACGCGAGGCAAGCATGGTTTTTCCGGCACCCGGAGGTCCCATAAGCAGAATATTGTGTCTGCCGGCAACCGCCGTAAGAATTGCCTTTTTTGCATAGTCCTGTCCGGAAATATCCGAATAATCAAGGTGTTTCTCACCATTTCGTACCTTCTCATCCGCTCTGTCCGTTTTTATCTTATCAAGATCTTGGCATACCAGCTGTGTCAGATTTTTCACAGGTGTTATCTCAATATCCGAAACCATAAGCGCCTCGTCGTAATTCTCCTCAGGCACAACACACCCGATATATCCCGCCTTGTATGCCGCAAGCACAATCGGAAGCACTCCCCGCACTCCTATAACACTCCCATCAAGTCCCAATTCTCCGACAACGACTCTGCCATTAAGCTTCTCCTCATCTATAATCCCAATCTCTTCAAGTATTGCACAGGCAACAGCAAGGTCAAAACCGCTCCCCTCCTTGCGCATGGCTGCCGGTGCAATATTTATTGTCACTCTCCCCTGTGGAAACGGAAAACCGCACTTTTTTATTGCCACTCTTATCCGCTCTCTTCCATCCTTTACCGAACCGGCAAGATTGCCCGTCATCTCTATGTCGGGAAGTCCCCCTGACACATCCGCCTCAACTTCAAGAAGTGATGCTCCCATAGCCGTGACCATCGCACAGCTTACTTTACTTACCATACACATATCCTCCGTATAAAATATAGTATTTTCCTATTGCGCATTGGAAACAAAAGCATGAATTTCTGATTGAATTGAAACACCGGAGAGCTCCCTCCGGCAAGATTGAATCAAAGAATTAAAGAATTATGCTTTGCGTTTAACATAACACACTATATCATTTTTGACAACATCAAATTCAATAATGATTATAAATCGAATAAATATTAAACTCAATTTAATATTTCATATCAAAAAATGCAGCCCCTGCCTTCACGGCCGGAACTGCATCTTTAGATTACAATTTTATTTATTAATCAAGATAATACAATGTCTGCAGATTCATCTTAAGGTATGTAAGTCCAACATCCGATGAACGGTTATTGTTTACCTCGAACATGAATGTGTCACCCACATTTCTCATATCCGACTTCGGATAATAGAAATAATAGAGCCTGTTGTTCTTCAATGAACCGAAGTAATTGTCAGCCGCTTTTGCCGCGTGCGCTGTACCTGCCGCCTCATCGGCATCCGCCTCAGCCGTCCATATCTCTGATATATATCCTCTCGTTCCATCTTTCTTTGCATAGGATATACGGACATCCATATTGTTGGAGAAGCTCATATCCTCAGGTCTGAAGTAAATACGGACATAATCAGCGTACTCGTCAGGCACATCCGCAGAATAATCACTGTCGCTCAGCTTATCGACATTAAGGTCATACGCACTGTCCATCGAACTTCCCGTCGATGCGGTAAGTTCCGCCCTCTCTATCTTTACGGCAGGCGTATCGTAGCTTATTCTGTATGCCGCAATCATTGTGTTGACGAAAAGCTTAGCCTCCATGTCACCGTTGACCTTTGAATGACCTACACCTGAATAGAATATATTCCCCTTGCTGTAGATATAGTAGTTGTTAGCTGCATCGTTAGGCGATACACCGTATGTAAGTGCGCTTCCGTCCCCGCTTCCCGCTGAGGCAGTGCTTCTTGCACTTCCGGTTCCCGAATTACCGCTCGCGAGAGGATCAGATAAGCAGTACCATACAGTAACCTCAGGGTCTTCCATATTGAGCTGATACCACTGTGCATGCGTCGACGCAATAGGAAGGACATCCGATATCGCATAAGGATACGTCGTTATCTGTCCCTCATTGACTTTCGTAGCCGTAGTCGTTATGTCGTTCGTGTTACCGAAGCCCGTAGTCTGTGATATAAAGTTCTCGCTTATAACGGCATTGCCCTGCGGATTTGTTATCATGTATCTGTACGGAAGCTTATTGCCCGAGTTAGCATTGTAGCCCGCATTCGTCCATCCGAGTCGCTTCATCGCATAGTATGTGAAGCCCTGCTTCTGGTCGGTTGCAACATCGTCATAGGTTCCCGTGCTCTGATACCTTATGAGCGCATCCCTCATGGCGTTGCTCAGCTCGCTGCTCACGGCACGGTATCTGTTCATACCCATTATGTCACGCATCATCGCGTTCGCCGTGTAACCAAACACCTTGCTGCCGTTCAAATCCTTCAGATTGTACATCGATGTTATGTCGTGCGTGTAGAGTATGCTCTTTCCAAGCTTCGTGTAGTACTGCAGATACTCTGTTGCGCCGTTGTCGTCGCTCAAATCAACCTTTCCGTAGCTGTCGCCGAAGCCCACGATAATCATATTGTAGGAGCTCAGCTTTCCTATCTCCTTGCCGTCAAGCTCTGACTTAATTACCCTTCCGTGAGAATCGTACTCATCGGATGCCGCGGCAAGTGCCTCGGATTCAGGGTTCGTGCTGCTTATCTCCTCCGATAAATCGAACGAGAAGCCGCTTCCCGCAAAGAACTTTTCAAAATCATTCCATGTAATGGTTCTTACCGTAACTTCAAAGTCGTTGAGATTGCTGTATCTGTCCTTAAAAAGTTTATCCGTCTGAAGGTTCAACAGGCTGCTGTCATTCTTTGGCATAATCTGGAGAACCTTGAGCTGCTTCTTCTCATCGGTAGAGCGGATCTTGACCGCCGAGGAACCTGTCTGCGTGTATCTTATGTTGGAATTATCAAGTCTGTATACTTCAATCTTCCACTGTACAATTCCGACAATGCTCGATGCAACATCATAAGTGCAGATGTTCTCACCGACCGATGCAGTGCCCTCCTTCACAACCTCAGAAACCGTGAACTTACTGTCTCTGTCCTGATCCACATATATGCGGTAATTGTACCCGCTGTCAGCCACGTTGAAACGATATTCCATGTAAGCGTTGCCATCCGAGTTCGTCGGCAGATAATTCGGATTGGATATTGCCGGATTCGAGCTGTTTACAGTGTTTCCGTTATAGAGAGCCGGCATTGATGTAAACGTCACACCCTGTGCCTGATTTCTAACCGCGCTCTGCATTCTCTTTGTGTCCGTTGAGACATAAATTCCGTTTACCGAATCAGCAGTGTTCCTATAGCTGTTCACCAGGCTGTATATATTTGAGTTCTCATCAATAAAGAACTTTTCAAGATTGTACAGATACTGCTCCGTGACAATCGGTCTGCCTGCCTGTATATAGCTTATAAGCTCCTGCTTCTTTATATTCGTTATATCGTTACCCGGGAATCTGAGTTCCTCACTGTTGACAACGCTTCCCGTGCCCACATTGTAGAGGAACTTAACCGAGCGGTTACGATTACCTCCCGTGTAGCATGATGATACCATCTTATCTCCGACATGGAAATATACTTTTCCGTCAAGACTGTTGTCATTAAAGTCAGTTATGGTATTTCCCCATGTGCTTGAACCATTGTTAAAGATTACCTGTGCATTGTTTCTTGTATTGAATGCTCCGGTATCAAGTCCTACATATATAAGATTGTACTCACTGTTCAAGTCTTCAATTTTGCCTATGAACTCAGCCGTTGTCTGATGTGTTATCTCTATTTTTCCAGCATAATCAGGAAGCAGCTTTCTTATATAGTTAGCTGTGAGAACCCAGTCAGGCTTACTTGCAGCGTCAAGTCCCACACCCGGCTCAATATCAAGAACCTTGAGTGTCCTGTCATCCCCAAAGTACGGATTCTTTCCTGCCACCCCGAGAATATATCGCACGGCATCGGATGAATCCGCACCGACTGTCTCGTCGTATCCCGTCCTGTCTGCCGTATCCGCAAGATGTTCCCTAAAGTCAGTATATATATAATCCGTTCCGCCCCATGTGTTGGTCTGCTTATCCGAACCGATAAGTCCGGAATTATATGCCCCGCTCACAAAGTTCATGGCAACACTGCTGTTACCGTTGTATGTGTATATATGGTCACTTACAAATGTCTTGAATTTCTGCTCGCTCAGATTTCCGCAGCTTCCTGTTGCAATCCAGTTGTCGTACTTAGTCGAGTAGCTGTATACATCACCCGTATAGGCACTGTCAACAAGCTGTAATGTGTATCCCGACCAGTACTCGGCAGCAGCTCCTTCATGGAGTGTATCGACAAGCGTTCCGTTCACATCCTTGATTATCTCACTTCCGGGCTGTAAGTACAACTGCCTTACGAGATTAGGATTAAGTGAAATGAGCATCATGCACATCTTATAGACATTGTTTTTGCTGGTTCCTCCCGGAATCGTGTAATCCTTTCCGGTATCTCTAAGATTCCAGTCGTACACATTCATCACCGGAGCCCTGCTGCTCTTAGAAAGCGATGTGTATGTACCCTGACTCAGATCATAGAGTCTGTTATCGATTATAATGGAGGCAAAGTTCTTGGTCGCCGATACCCTGTCAAATATCTTTAAAGCAACCGTTGCCGATATATCATTAACCTCAAAGCTGTTGAGCGGATATGATGTCTTAGTCGATGTATGTCCGAGACGGCTGGCAGGTTCGCCCGCAACCTTGTCCTTCCATATATTGATAACCGCATCCATATGATTTCCCGGGAATATATATATAAGGTCGGCATAGTCAACCCAGTCCGGTTCCGCATTGAGTTCATCGGCAGTTATCGTCTTAATCACGCATGAATACTTCGAGGCAGCCTCCTGTGACATGATAAGCGTATCTGTCAAAAACAGCTCCTTATTCTTGTATGAGTAGTAGTACTGTGCCACATTGACAACCTTATCCGCCGTGCTGCTGACTCTGGTTGTGTATATTCTCGCGCCCTTGGCAGCTCCGGTATCAGCCATGCTTCCGTCAAATGCAATACCGGAATAGTCTGAAGCTTCAAAGCTGTTGATTGTATGCCATATATAGGAGCCTTTTCCCTCTCCCACCTTCTTCATGGTGAGAGCCGCGGCATCAATAAGACTGAAGCAGCCGTTTCCATCACCTACATACTCGTAATAGCCATTGTGCGTAATCTCGTTTTTGCTCGCCTCATTGACCCTGTAATTCCAGTTCGACTCGCTGAAATTAGCGTAATACTTTCTCTGACCTTCCTTCTCGTCCTCAAAGAAATATGTATTTTCGCTTATCTGCCTGACATCACAAGTGTTCATGCTTGCAATAGATGTGAGCTTATCAC
This sequence comes from uncultured Eubacteriales bacterium, assembly GCA_900545455.1. GTDB lineage: Bacteria > Bacillota > Clostridia > Lachnospirales > Lachnospiraceae > CAG-882. Next base: position 2,636 of record UQZF01000126.1, on the reverse strand, counting down.
CTCCGAACATGTCCTCCACGCGGACAGGCTCACACCCCGACACAAGATAGCCGTACTCACCGCACTCCTCGGCAGGAACAATCTCAAGAATGACGAACGGGCGCTCGACGGTTCCCCGTTCAAGTGACGTAAAGCCTGAATTACCGTACTGAGGAAGCTCCTCAATATTGTCAAGCACGGCTCTTATGACACTGTCACTGTTAAAATTGTTCTTAAGTCCCGCATTTACGGCTCTCTGAACGCTGTCGTCCACAGCCGCATTCACAACAGCATTCCTTCCTGCCTGAACTTTCTGCATCGGCGTAATCGACACTGCCGTCACAAGCGCAAGCGCAAACGCTCCTATTCTTTTTCCGACATTTTTCATGAATTTCATGTTTTTCATAGACATCCGCTCACTTTCCTTCAAAAATAGTGTTCCGTCCGTATATTATTCGGCATAAAGCTTCTTATATCCTGCCGATGTATTTCTTGGCTTAATCTCTATGCTCTGTGTTACCTCATCCTTGGAATTGGCAAGCGTGAAGTTCACGCATATACTGTCAACCCTTGAAGCTTCCTTCACAGTGTTATATGCGTATGTCGTATCACCCGAGGCATCCGTGGAGGTTTCCATCGCTTTTGCACTAATATCAAGGTATGTCACAAGCTCCGACAGACAGTTTCCCTTATTATAGTCAACTACCGCCCCGGCATCATATATGTATAAATAGTTCTTGTCACCAAAAGGACTCTCCTCCACCCATATATACTGCCTTGCCACACTGCTCTCACCCTCGGCAGGTGCCGTACCTGTAGTAAAATACAGAACAGTTCTTCCATCCATATGTTTCTCCTGCAATGTGAAATCAGTGCCCTCAAGTATTGCGGCAGACATTGAGGAAGTTATAAGCTGTGAATCGTTCTGCAAATCAATCGTCGCACTCTGATTCCTGAAAAAATTCGTTCCTCCAACCATTATAACAGAAATCATCGAGGAAACTATACCCATTATGGCAATTCCTATAAGAAGTTCAATGAGTGTTATGCCCCTGTTATCCGAGACTATATTCTGTTTATTCATCTTAGAATCATCCATATATAACCTCTCTATTTCACTTCATATTTTCCCGTTGCGAAAAAAATCGTAAGCTCACTCTCTTTTTTGCCGTGTCTTGCCCTGATAACACCGTTTCCCGACTGCTGGTTTACGGTTCCTCCTGAAGCAAGCGTATACTCTAAGTTCTTTATCGCTCCCGTAGATGCATCAAACGTCATAACAAAACCGCTTATCTCCGCTTCCTCAGCCCCATTGTCTGAGTAGTAAAGGCTGCATTTTTTCAGTTCTGTCGTCGTGTTCACGGCAGGAGCCGTTACATCCCCCGCAGCATTTTTTACGGCATTCTTCGTTATGGTCATGCTCGCATTCTGTTCAGCATCAATGGCAACCGAGAACGAAAAACCGCTCGCAAGGTTCTGCGTCATGGTCTTCTGCCTAGTCTCCTGCATACCCGAAGCCATATTCTTCGTTACGCTTGTCATATTGCCTGCCTGTACAAGCCCTACCGTCGCAAAGGATGCACCGATAAATATACCGAGAATGGCAATGACTACCAATAATTCAATTAGTGAAAAGCCTCTGTCCCTGTTATCCATATCGGCATACTCCTTCATTTCTTTACTCTGCATCCGAAGCCGCACTTCTTCTGTAGTTGGCTATATTGATGCAGTCGGAAGCCTGATAGCTGTTAAGATTTCCTTTCTCCTCTTCATCAGGCTTCTTGGCATGCGCTCCATCGTTGTATCCCACATGCCTTCCTATATCAACGACATTACTGCCGTCAAAATAACCTCTGACTCCGGTAAGCGTCTTTAATATATTCTCCACAAGTTCAGGCGCTGCCGTGTATGTTTCTCCCTCAACCTTGATGTCACCCGTAGCAATTATACATCCGGTAAAATCCTGATCCGCAACAACATCACCATCCACAATCAGTATACCCTTGCGCGGTGCTCTGCCGTCTAATGTTGTGCTGAGTCTCACATCACCTTTCGACACATATACCATGTAATCCTCAGCATTATCGCCGTCCTCATTCTCAACATAGTAATATGCACTTCCGACCTCAGCGATTCTTCCCTTTCCAAGAAGAATATTATCAACCGCTCCTCTGGTAAGCTCATCCTCAGACTTAATCTTGTACGAGAAACGCATTGAACCATAATTAATCGGAGAATGAGAGGTTACAGGTGTCCATTCTCTCTCAACATACATCCAGTCATCCTCAAGTTCTATCAAAAGACTGCCTATTATCGTCTGTCTCCATCTTGAATTGTCATATAAAACCTTGACGAGCTCGTCGCCGACACCGTTATACTCGTTCACGTCGGTCGCATTATCCCTTATTATTCCTTTCTCGTACACACGCGCCGAAGGATTTATCGTGATTGCGGGACCACTTCCGGATGAATTTAAAAATTCCGCGTAAGCTTCATTTACAATATCCCTTATTCGTATTCTGATGTCGGAAGCTGCGCTTAAATTCTCGGAGCCCGTGATATGCGCCGAATCACACAATTCGGCAAAAAGCTCATCATCATAGAGTGCTCTGTAAAAGCTTGCGGCTGCATCTCCGCTCTTAAAATTATAGTAATAT
>UQZF01000125.1 GCA_900545455.1 uncultured Eubacteriales bacterium | reverse complement strand
CTTAGAACCTCCTCAGATAAATAAAATGAATTATTGAGTCCCTGTTCAAAAGAAAGACACGGATATTCCTCAAGCTCCTCCATAGTGATGCGCTCATTTCCTGCAAGCGGGTGTCCGTTCCACAGATATACGCAGGTATTGCATGTGAAAAGCTCATGGAACTCAAGTTCATTCCGCTCAAAAAGCTTGTCGAGAACCTTGCCGTTAAATTCATTCCTGTAGAGTATTCCGACCTCGCTCTTAAAGTTTTTGACGTCCTCAATAACCTCAGCCGTCTTTGTCTCTCTTACAGCGAATTCATACTCATCAAGTCCGAACTGCTTTGCGACCTCAACAAATGCCTTTACCGCAAACGTATAATGCTGCATCGATACACAGAATTTTTTTCTGCTCTTCGTTCTGCTTATGTATTTGTCATCTAAGAGCTGATACTGTTCTACGACCTGTCTGGCGTAAGCTAAAAATTCCTCACCCTCTACGGTTGTCTTTATTCCCCTATTGGTTCTTATAAAAATCTCAATTCCGACCTCTTCCTCAAGGCTCATAACCGTCTCAGAAAGGCTCGGCTGTGATAAATACAACCTCTTGGCTGCCTCATTCATCGAACCGCAGTCTGCAATTGTTATCACATATTTAAGCTGCAATAAAGTCATATACTGTCTCCATTATATTTACACAAGATATGCCGCAAGAAGCTTGAGTGTCGCAAATGCTCCATCCTTATGACTTCTCTCATAACCGTGTGATGCATACACTCCGGCACCTATAAGCCCATGCCTTACATCATGACCCGACTTGAGTGTAACATCTACATCAGAGCCATAAAAAGGATATATGTCAACTGCATAATCAATGTTGTTATCCTTTGCCGCATTCACAAGTGCTGTCACAACATCATAATTGTAAGGTCCGGCACTGTCCTTTGCACATATGGACACCTGTGTCTCCTTGCACTGAAGTCCCGTTCCCACACAGCCCATGTCAACCGATATGATTTCCTTCACTCCGTCAGGAACCGTTGCCGCAGCACCATGTCCCACTTCTTCGTATACTGTGATATGCTGATACAATCTCCTCTTAGGAGTGAGCTTTTTATCCTTAAGGAACTTGGCAAATCCAAGCAGTATTCCAACGCTCAGTTTATCATCAAGGAATCTGCTCTTAATATAGCCTGACGGTGTAATAACGGTTCTTGGATCAAAGCAGACAATATCCCCGACATCAATTCCAAGTGCTCTGGTATCATCGGCACCTGCCGTCATCTCATCGAGCAGTACTTCCATACAGTCAAATGCCCTCTTCTTTTCATTGTACTCCTTATTAACATGCACCGAAGCATTTTCAAGCTGAAATACACCTGTATATATCTTCCCGCTTCTGGTTACCACACGCACATTCTCTGCCTCTGTATTATTGGCATTAAGACCTCCGATAGGAACAATTCTTAAGTTACCATTCGCTTTAATCTCCGCAACCATTCCACCAAGGGTATCAATATGTGTATCAATCATTACGGCATTGTCACTGTCCTCACCGCCAAGGTCTACAAGAACGCCTCCCTTAACAGTCATCTCCGCCTTGTAGCCGAGCTTCCCGTACTCAGCAATAACATACTCAGCAACATTTCTTGTATAACCTGACGGACTGTCAATCGCGAGAATCTTCTTCGTCTCCTCAAGGATATAGTCTGCATATTTTTCTGCTATCTTCATAATCTTACCTCTTTTCGCCATTATATTTCAAATATTAGTGCTTTAAATCAAATTTTCCAAGATATTTCTCATACTCATCCATCGGCATCGGTTTTGAGTAATAATACCCCTGAATAATATCGCACTCAATCTCCCTTAAGAACTGAACCTGCTCAATTCTCTCCACACCTTCACATACAACACGGATGTCAAGACCATGAGCCATCTGAACAATTCTCTCGATAATATATCTGCTTCGCTTTAAATCCTCAGTGCTCTCAAGGAACTCCTTGTCAATCTTCAACTCATCAACCTGCATATCCTTCAAAAGATTGAACGACGAGTAACCGCTTCCGAAGTCATCAATCGAGAAATTAAAGCCCAGTGATTTCATCCTGTTAATCAAATCAATCATAGCGTGGGAATCATTTATAAATGCGCTCTCGGTTATCTCAAACACAATAAGATTCATCGGTATATTATACTTATTAAGCATATCTTGGAGCATACTCAGGTACATTCTGTCGTTGACATGCAGTCTGGATTGATTCACATTCACCGGAAGCACCGGAAGCCCGGCATCTATTCTTCTTCTGAGCATACGGCACACCTGTTCAAGCACATAGAAGTCAACCTCTGTAACAAATCCATTCTTCTCAAACAGCGGAATAAAATCTCCCGGTGAAATAAAACCTTTCTCAGGAGAAATCCATCTCACAAGTGCTTCACATCCGACAGGCACCTCAGAATCTATATCCACCTTAGGCTGCATATATACAACAAACTCATTGTTCTCAAGAGACTTCTTCATACTCGAAGTCATCTCCTGATTCTTGACAAACTCGGCATTAAGCTCAGCATCGTACAGTATAATTCTCTTTCTCGAATCAATACGCGCCCTTTTTTCCGCTATGGCAGCTTTATCTACCATATCCCTGATGCTCTCTGTTGAATTTTCGACAAGATACACACCGCAGGTACTCTTGATGTTGACGGTGTCGGAGAATCCGGAAATGTTAATCTCAATATCAGAAATATATGTATCAAAATTATATTTTAAGGTTTCGTAGTCAATATACGAGACAAGGAACGCAAAACGATCCGCCGACATTCTCGCATATATTCCATCCGGCTGCATCAGATCGTCAAGCATGTGCGCCATAACCTTTAGCACATTGTCACCCTGTTCTCTTCCATAGAAGTCATTAATATACTTAAAGTTCTGTATATTTATATATCCTACTGCATATTTGCCCTCTCTGTTCTTGACCCTGTCACCCTCAATATAAAATTTCGACTGGTTCATTCCTCCGGTGACATAATCTGTATATGCAAGTTTTTCGAGGGTTTCTTCCTTTCTTTTCTTGTTAAGTATGCTCCACGTAATGATACTGACAACCAGAATGACAACAAGCAGACATATATATAACCTGTATTTAACTATAAAATTGACAAAACCATTTGTCTTTTCAACCGAAAACAGGACACCGTTGATTGTTCTGTTCTTTGAAAGTTCAGGCATAATCGCCATTATTGCTTTATTGATTATACCTGTAACATTGATTTCACTGCTGTCCATATATGCAAGTGAAGAAAAGAACATATTCTCATCCCTGTATGTCCCGCTGAGCATCGAGTACGTCGCTTTTTCAGAATATACCTTCCATGAATATCCGTTGATATACGCCGCATCAACCTCACCATTCTTGACTGCATCAAGACATGCAACAACACTGTTATAATTTACATAAGTCACACTGTCAGAATATGCCTGTCCTGATACCGCAAATGAAGAAGTCATTCCTATCTTCTTTGTCTTAGCATCCGGATTAAGCTTTATTTCATATATCGGCACCTGAAGAAACCAGTTAGTTTCTACCATACTGTTCTTTTTTGCCCAATCCATATAATACGGGACAAGTGCAATCATATCTATCTTGCCATCTATAACATCCTGCCTGCAGGCATCTGAATCCTTATATTCATAATATTCAAATTTAAAGCCTGTATAATCCGAGAAAAAATCAAAATATCTTTTGACAATGCCTCCAAAATTTCCACTATCATCCGTGTATTGCAACGGATACGAATCTCCAAAATATCCTACTTTTACCACAGGATGTTCCTGAACATAATCATACTCGGTTCTTGTCAATGCAGGATACCCTGCCTTACTCTGCCAGTAAAGTGAATTATATAAGTTATTAATATAACTGTTATTCTCAGACATATGCTTAGAAATAACATAATCAAATTCATCAATGTCCCGCTGCATATCTTTCTTTGCAACCAGTCTGTAATCGTGGTCACCGATAACAGAAACATTTTTCACATCTTTATCTATATATACAAGGCTTCCGAAAACCGCAGCGTCCACATCACCGCTATTGATTGCAAGAAGCATTTCTTCCTCATCTTCATAATACTTCGCCTGATATGTAAAATTATTCTCCTCGGAGTATCTCTTAAGTTCACTTTCAGCTATAGAGTTGCGGCATAATCCTATTGTCATGCCGTCAAACTTATCATACTCGTCATAGCATACATCCACATCTTCTCTTACATAGAGCACATCATACTCTTTCATCAGACTATTCTGCGTGCTTATATATTCCGTATATTTATCCGGATTATCGCATGTAAGCACAAAATCACATCTGTCGAAAACCAGATTGTCAAACAGTTTTCCATTTTCGATAAGCACAATATCAATGTCATATCCGCACTCAGCTCCGAGCTGATTCAAATAATCAACAGCATATCCTTCTTCACTTCCGTTTGCGCTCTTATATGCAAACCCGTTCTTACTGCACACACCGACAGTTACCTTCTTGATATTCGGTCGCTCACCGTCCGCCGCCGAAACGCTGACTGCACTCATCATTGTCAATATAAAAATCAATACAACCGCAATATATTTCTTCTTCAAAGTATGCTTCCCACCCGACTAATAGTTTCTCAAACCTAATACAGCTACCTCCGGTCGTCCAGACTGAAGGTAGCTTCATTATATAAATTATTTGCCACTAAGATACTCGTCAATTCCCTTAGCAGCAGCTTTTCCGGCACCCATCGCAAGAATAACCGTAGCAGCACCCGTAACAGCGTCTCCGCCGGCATATACAGCCTTCTTGGTTGTAAGTCCATTCTCATCTGCAACTATGCAGCGGCGCTTGTTAATTTCAAGTCCATCCGTTGTAGATGAAATGAGAGGGTTAGGTGATGTTCCGAGAGACATGATAACCGTGTCAAGCTCAAGTTCAAACTCAGAACCCGGTATCTCCACAGGTCTCCTTCTTCCGGAAGCGTCAGGCTCGCCGAGCTCCATTCTGATGCATCTCATGCCTCTTACATGACCGTTATCGTCAACTAAAATCTCAACAGGGTTGGTGAGAAGGTCAAAAATAATGCCCTCCTGCTTAGCATGGTGAACCTCCTCGACTCTCGCCGGGAGCTCCTCCTCACTTCTTCTATATACAATATGAACCTCTGCACCGAGTCTCAATGCGGTACGAGCCGCATCCATCGCAACATTTCCTCCGCCGACTACCGCAACCTTGTGACCTGCGGCAATAGGTGTGTCATAGTCATCCGAAAATGCCTTCATAAGATTGCTTCTTGTGAGGTACTCGTTAGCGGAAAATACACCGTTGGCATTCTCACCCGGAATACCCATGAACTTAGGAAGTCCCGCACCTGAACCGATAAATACGGCATCAAAGCCCTCCTCATTAAGCAGCTCATCGATTGTGACTGACTTTCCTACAACGACATTTGTCTCAATCTTGACACCGAGCTTCTTAACATTCTCTATCTCAGCCTTAACTACTGTCTGCTTAGGAAGTCTGAACTCCGGTATACCGTATACCAATACACCGCCTGCCTCATGAAGTGCCTCAAAAATAGTCACATCATATCCAAGCTTAGCCAAATCACCTGCACAGGTAAGTCCCGAAGGTCCCGAGCCTATAACTGCAACCCTCTTGCCGTTAGGTGCTGCAGGTGCCTCCGGCTCAACATTGTTCTCTCTTGCCCAGTCAGCAACAAATCTCTCAAGCTTACCGATGGAAACCGGCTCACCCTTGAAGCCTCTTATGCACTTGCCCTCGCACTGGCTCTCCTGTGGACACACACGCCCGCATACTGCCGGAAGTGCGGATGACTTACCGATAACTTTGTATGCTTCGGCAAAATTTCCCTGCTTAACTTCATTTATGAACTCAGGAATATGTATGGCTACAGGACATCCCTTCATACACTGTGCGTTCTTACAGTTGAGACATCTTGAAGCCTCCTCCTTAGCTTCTTCCTCATTATATCCTAAACAAACCTCATCAAAGTTCTTAGCACGGACAGCCGGCTCCTGCTCTCTGACAGGTACTTTCTTCAATACATCCATCCTAGTTACCTCCACACTGGCCGCATCCACCGTGATGTGTCGCGCCTTCCTTTAATCTGAGCATTGCTCTTCCCTCTTCGGTCTTATACATCTGCTGTCTCTTCATAGCCTCATCAAAATTTACGAGATGTCCGTCAAATTCAGGTCCGTCAACACACGCGAACTTTACCTCTCCGCCAACGCTGACACGACATGCACCGCACATTCCCGTACCGTCAACCATTATAGGATTTAGGCTTACAACCGTCTTAATTCCCAAATCTTTCGTGAGAAGCGCAACGAACTTCATCATAATCATAGGTCCGATTGCAACACAGACATCATAATGCTTGTGCTCATCATTCACAAGTGACTTAATCACCTCGGTAACCATTCCCTTGCGTCCATAGCTTCCATCATCTGTTGTCACATAGAGATTACCTGCAACCGCCTTCATCTCATCTTCAAGAATAAGGAGTTCCTTGTTCTTAGCTCCAACTATGACATCCGCATCAACGCCATGCTCTTTAAGCCACTTAACCTGCGGATACACAGGTGCTGTACCTACACCGCCGGCAACAAACAGGATTTTCTTGTTCTTAAGTTCCTCGACATCTTCACTTACGAACTCGGAAGGCATTCCAAGAGGTCCTGTGAAATCTCTGAAAGAGTCTCCTTCTTTAAGGTGTGACATCTTCTCTGTAGAGGCACCTACCACCTGAAATACAATAGTTATAATGCCTTCTTCGCGATTATAATCGCAGATTGTGAGAGGAATTCTCTCACCATGCTCATCCATCTTAACGATGACAAACTGCCCCGGGCAGCATCTCTTAGCTACTCGCGGAGCCTTAACATCCATAAGGAATATCTTGTCGGCAAGCTGTCTTGCCTTAGTTATAGCATACATAACATACCTCCTAATTCTTCATTCTTTTATTTTAATATATTAAAGCCTAAAAGACAACTAATTATTGAATATTAATAAAACTATTTATTATTTTCACATTTTACAGATTATTCCAACAATAATTCTGATGTATTCTTCCTTCATAACACGCAAAAATGCATCCGGCGAAAAGCCGGATGCATTTTAACATCTCTGTATTGTATACTTAATAGATAACCTCATCAAGCGTATACACTCCATTGTTCTCATATACCGTATATACATAAGAATCATTGCTATCAACACCCATCTGGTAATTTGCTTTCATATCTCCCTGTTCCGTAGAAACAATAATATTGAATACCCAGATAGAATGACCATCTATTGTCTTTTTCTCATCAAGAACAAGGTTTACAGGCTCGCCGTCCGAAGAACGGTGCTCCGCATTTACCATATTCTTAATCTCCATTGCCTCCCACAATATCTCAAGTGCTCTCTCCTGTGAAACCTTATCCGTAAGAGTCAAGACATAATTACGCTTTACGACCTGGCTCTTCAATCCCTTCTTGTCATAAGTGACAACCGACAAAACATTGTTGCCGGCAGGCATATCAAAAGGTCCTGTGTACTCCGTGGATTTATCGGTAGGTGTGGTATTGTCAAGTGTGTAATAAGCCTTGCCGCCCGCAGGAATATTGCCGATTACAATAAGCTGCTCTGTCTCATAGCTTCCGCTTCTCGGACTTATTGTCGGTGCATCAGGTTCCTTGTATTCTACTTCATACTCAGCCGATACAACTTCACTTACAATATTATACTCATTGACAGCTATACACTTAAGCGTTGTATTTCCGTCGCCTATCTCTATCATGCCGGAATATAATGTGCTGTCCTTCGTAGGTTCACTTCCGTCAAGCGTATAATAGATATTGAAGTCATAGTCAGATGTAATCTGTACATCCAATGTTGAAGTATACTTTCCACCATCAAGACTTATCTTTGGAGCCTCGACAAAATATTTCTGAACAGCCGATGCAGCTGACGTATCCTTATATTTGTTATAGAGTTCTACAAGTGCATCGGTAACTCCTGCATTTTCATAGTAATTTTCAAGGTAAACAATCGCTTCAAGATTGTACTCGTCAACGCCAAGAATATTATACAGCATGCTTACGGCTTTTTCTGTATTATCAGTTGCCACGTAGCAGTCATACAGGCTGAATCTTAAGTTAACCTTTCCGTCCGACTCCGAAAAAGTCAATGCCTTTTCCAGATAAGGGATAGCCTCAGCATATTTTCCATTCTGTACATATTCAACTCCGGTATTGTTGTAATATGCAAAATTATTCTGTGCTTTCTTAAGCACCATATTGATTGTAAAAAATGCAAGTGCAACAATAATAACAACCGCCACAATAACAGATATCACAAT
>UQZF01000124.1 GCA_900545455.1 uncultured Eubacteriales bacterium | reverse complement strand
GATAGGTACGGTGCAGATTCGGATAAGATTTTGACAAAAAAAGAGGCAGCAAAGGAGGAAAAGTATTATCTTAATCTCCACGCTGCCAACAGAATCAACATGCTTAATGCAGGAATACTTCCGAAGAATATTCATATTACAGATATATGCACATGCTGCAATCCGGATCTTCTTTTTTCACACCGGGCTTCTAAGGGAAAACGCGGTGGGTTGTGCGGATATATGATGATTAATTGATGCCACACTCTTTCTCATATTCAAGACGTGTCTCCTCGTTATACTTGTCGATGAGATCATGGATTCTCTCTGTAGGATCCATAAGACCGCCGATTGACTTATCGTGGTTGAGAGCGTCGATAATCTTGGCTAAGAACTTACTCATGTCGGCTTCGATAAAGTAAGGCTTAGCCTTAATATTTTCGCTGATATAGGTGAGATTCGTTGTGACAACACCTGTGATATATCCCTTGTTGTAATATTCATCGAACTTGGCCATACCGTCAGTAAAGAGTCCGAAGGTTGTGCAGACAAACACTCTTCGGCATCCTCGCTGTTTTAAGTTAGCTGCCGTGTCAAGAATGCTCTCACCGGAGGAAATCATATCGTCGATAACCATTACATCCATGCCTGTTACATCGCTTCCGAGGAATTCATGGGCGACGATAGGGTTCTTTCCGTTGACAACGTGAGCATAATCACGTCTCTTGTAGAACATTCCAAGGTCAACTCCGAGTACATTTGAGAAGTATACGGCACGGCTCATGGCACCTTCGTCAGGGGAAATAATCATGAGATGGTCTTTATCTATCGTTATATCCTTAAATTTTTTAGTTATAGCCTTGATAAACTGATAAGGAGGCTGGAAATTGTCGAAGCCTCTTAGGGGAATCGAATTGTTGACTCTCGGGTCATGCGCATCAAATGTTATGATATTGCTTACTCCCATCTTGGTGAGTTCCTGAAGAGCGAGCGCTGCGTCTAAAGATTCAAGCTTGGAACGCTTATGCTGTCTGCTCTCATATAAGAATGGCATGATTACGGTGATTCGCTTGCAGTGTGAACCTGCCGCGGCAATTATTCTCTTGAGATCCTGAAAATGATTGTCGGGCGACATATAGTTGGTGTGGCCGAATACCTTGTAGGTTATGCTATTATTGCATACATCTGTAAGAATATATAAATCTGTTCCGCGCACGGAATCTAATATCTGTCCCTTAGCTTCGCCGGAACCGAATCTCGGACATTTACTGTCCACAATGTAGGAATCTTCAAGGTAACCCTTGAATTCAATTCCTTCCTTGTGCTCGTTATGTGCGTCATTGCGGAACTGCACAATATAATCATTGACTCTGCTGCCGAGCTCTGCACAGCTCTCCATAACAATAAGCTTAAGCGGAGCCACAGGAAGTGTTGTAAGTTCTTTTTCAGTGCTCATAAGTATGTCTGCCTTTCTTTGATAGATAGAGTATGTAAATAGCTTACGATTAATTTTACGGTTTGTCAATCATCATATCGACAGATATACAGATAAAATCTTTACAAACGCAAAATTAATTGTTATGATGTAAATGTTGCAAATTTTTAATTTTGAAAATCCCACTAGAATATTTATTTTATAAAGAGGTGAAAAAATGAGTAAACCGATAGTTGCCATAGTAGGCAGACCGAATGTCGGAAAATCGACGCTGTTCAACGCACTTGCCGGACAGCAGATTTCAATAGTTAAGGACACTCCGGGTGTAACAAGAGACAGAATATATGCCGATGTTGAATGGCTTCGTTATAATTTTACCATGATTGATACAGGCGGTATTGAGCCTGACAGCAAGGATATCATCCTTGCACAGATGAGAGAGCAGGCGCAGATTGCCATTGACACTGCAGACGTAATCATATTCCTTGTCGATGTGAAGCAGGGGCTTGTGGATTCGGATTCTAAGGTGGCCGATATGCTCAGACGTTCAGGCAAGCCTATCGTGCTTGTTGTAAATAAGGTTGACGATTTCAACAAGATGATGCCGGATGTGTATGAGTTTTACAATCTCGGAATAGGTGATCCGATGCCGATATCATCGGTCAACAGGCTCGGCTTTGGTGATATGCTTGACGCCGTTACGGGACATTTTACGGAGGAGATGCTCACCGATACCGAGGATGAACGTCCTCGTGTTGCCATAGTAGGTAAGCCTAATGTAGGTAAGTCGTCCATAATCAATAAGCTCACGGGAGCTAACCGTGTCATCGTATCGAACATTGCCGGAACAACCCGTGATGCCATTGATACGGAAGTGAAGTATCAGGGCAGAGAGTATGTGTTTATCGACACGGCAGGATTAAGAAGGAAGAGCAAAATCAAAGAAGATCTTGAGCGTTACAGCATCATCCGTACCGTCAGCGCGGTTGAGCGTGCAGATGTCGTACTTGTTGTTATTGATGCGACTGAGGGTGTCACGGAGCAGGACGCCAAGATAGCCGGTATCGCGCATGAGAGAGGCAAAGGAATAATTGTTGTTGTCAATAAATGGGATGCCATAGAGAAGAACGACAAGACCATGTACGAACACAACAATAAGATTAAGGAAATTTTATCTTTCATTCCTTATGCCGAGGTGATGTTTGTGTCGGCTGAGACGGGGCAGAGACTTAATAAGCTCTATGACATGATAGATATGGTTATAGAGAACCAGAACTTGAGAATCCAGACGGGTGTTCTCAATGAAATTCTCTCGGAAGCAGTCGCAATGCAGCAGCCGCCTTCAGATAAGGGACGCCGTCTCAAGATATTCTATATGACACAGGTTGCGGTTGCTCCGCCTACGTTCGTTATATTTGTAAATGACAAGGAGCTCATGCACTTCTCGTATACAAGATATATTGAGAACAAGATAAGAGAGGCGTTCGGCTTCAGGGGAACGGCATTAAAGTTCATAATTCGCGAGAGAAACGAAAAGGAGTAGACAGGATATATCATGGAAACAATAGTACAACGTCTTATTTGTCTGGTCATCGGATACGTATTCGGACTTTTTCAGACAGGATATTTGTATGGCAAGATGCACGGAATTGATATTCGCAAGGAGGGAAGCGGAAATGCCGGGACCACTAACGCACTCCGCGTGCTCGGAAAGAAAGCCGGAATCATCACATATATAGGTGATATGGTCAAGGCTGTGCTTGCGGCTACGGTTGTGAGACTCATATTCGGTCAGAGTCATGCGGATATTATTATGGTACTTGTTCTTTACAGCGGTTTCGGTGTGATTCTCGGACATAATTTTCCGTTCTATCTTGGATTTAAGGGTGGAAAGGGCATTGCCGCCTCGTCGGGAGTGATAGTTTCTCTCGGATATTGGCCGCTCATACTTCTTGGTTTTTGTACATTTATGATTGTGACTATTATCAGCAGATATGTATCTCTTGGCTCACTTGTCATGATGACGGGATTTCTTGTTGAATTCATTATTTTTGCTGTCAACGGAATGATACCGGGGCTGTATCCGGCAGAAACGGTTGAGGCTATAGCGATTGTTGCTGTTCTTACCGTGCTCGCTTTTTGGAGGCACAGGGCAAATATAGTCAGACTTATTCACGGAAATGAACGTAAACTATGGAGTGGAAAGAAGGAGAACTGATATGTCAAAGGTATGTATAGCCGGAGCAGGAAGCTGGGGACTTGCCCTTGCTCTTGTTCTTGAGAAAAACGGGCATGAAGTGACTGTATGGTCGGCACTTCCTAAGGAAATTGAACTTTTAAAAGAGGAACATGAGAATAAGAGATGTCTGCCGGGAGTAATTATTCCACCGACAATTAATCTTACGGAAGAACTTAAAGAAGCTCTTGACGACAAGGATGTCATTGTCATGGCTGTCGCATCGCCGTACACACGATCAACAGCGGCTAAATTTGCACCATACATAAAGGACGGACAGATTATCGTCGATGTGGCAAAGGGAATCGAGGAGAGCAGTCTGCACACGCTTTCACAGGTAATAAAGGAGGAGCTTCCTACAGCCGAGGTTGCGGTTTTGTCAGGTCCTACCCACGCCGAGGAGGTCAGCAGATTTATACCGACGACATGCGTTATCGGCTCCGAGAACGAGGAGACAGCACGTTTTTTGCAGAATCTTTTTATGAATGAGAATTTCCGTATATATACAAGCTCTGATATGCTTGGAATAGAGGTTGGAGGTTCGTTAAAGAATGTCATCGCGCTTGCGGCAGGAATAGCCGACGGCTTGGGCTACGGTGACAACACCAAGGCGGCGCTTATCACAAGAGGAATCCACGAGATTTCAAGGCTCGGTGTTGCGATGGGAGGCAGACTTCAGACTTTCTACGGACTTACGGGAATGGGTGATCTCATTGTTACCTGTGCAAGTATGCACAGCCGTAACAGACGTGCCGGAATACTTATCGGTCAGGGTAAGACGATGAAGGAAGCCATGGATGAGGTTCAGATGGTGGTTGAGGGCGTATATTCAGCCAAGGCTGCGCTCATTCTTGCAAGAAAATATAACATTCCAATGCCGATTACCGAGAAAATCAACGAGATTCTGTTCGAGGACAAGAGTGCAAAGGACGCTGTACATGAGCTCATGGTTCGTGACAGGAAGGTTGAGTACGAATAAATTTTAATATTGTGTTCTAATGAGGAGTCTCCTTTGAATATAATTTAGCAGTTGTAAATTATATTCGGAGGAGGCTTTTGTTTTTGGATACATATAACATTTACAAGGATATAAACGCGAGAACGGAGGGGGAAATCTACATCGGTGTTGTTGGACCGGTGAGAAGCGGCAAATCCACGTTCATAAAACATTTTGCGGAAAAACTGATTCTCCCGTACATGGAGGACGGCGCAGGAAAGGAACGCACCAAGGATGAGCTTCCGCAGTCTGCGGCGGGAAAAACCGTTATGACCACGGAGCCTAAGTTCATTCCGAGGGAAGCGTGTACGATAACTCCTATCGAGGATGTGTCTATGAAAATAAGACTTATAGACTGCGTAGGCTTTATGATTGACGGTGCCACGGGCGTTGTCGAGGAGGGGCATGAGAGGCTCGTAAAGACACCGTGGTACGATTATGAGATACCTTTTTCGGAGGCGGCAGAGTTCGGCACGAGAAAGGTCATAAAGGATCACTCGACGGTCGGAATCGTGATGACTACCGACGGAAGCATCGGGGAGCTGCCGAGGGACAGCTACAAGGCTGCGGAGGCGGCGACAATCGAGGAGTTAAAAAAGATAGGAAAGCCCTTTGTTGTGGTCGTAAATTCAAAGAATCCGACATCAAAGCTTGCCACGGAATGTGTCGACGAGATAAAAAAGACCTACGCGACCGAGGCGGTAAGTCTCGACTGTGAGAGGCTTACGCTCGAGGATGTCAACAGGACGCTCGAGCTTCTGTTAAACAGCTTCCCGGTAAACGGAATCGAGTTCTATTTTGACAGGTGGATAGAGACGCTGCCCGACGACAACGATATAAAGAAGGCGATGGTTGAGTGCGCAGGTCAGATACTTGACAGGATTACATATATAAGGGATTTCACAAAGGACAGCATCAAGGTTCAGAATGAGTATGTCGAGGATGTAAAGAGCGAGCAGATTGATATGGCTGACGGCATAATCCGATTGACCTTCAAGGTCGACGACAGCCTGTATTACGATATGTTAAGCTCCCTTGCAGGTCAAAAGATTGAGAATGAGTTCGAGCTGATTAATCTTGTCAAAGAATATGCCAAGGAAAAGAGGGGACTTGAGAGATACACGGCTGCTATAGACACCGTAAAGCAGAAGGGTTATGGTGTGGTGTCGCCGTCGAGGGATGAGATAAGCATATCGGAGCCCGAGGTAATCAAAAACGGCGGAAGGTACGGCGTAAAGATTAAGGCTGAGAGCCCGTCGTATCACATGATTAAGGTCAACATCGGCACCGAGATTGCACCTATCGTCGGAAGCGAGGAGCAGGCAAACGACCTCAAGAAATATATTGATGAGAACACGAAAAAAGGCGATGCGTGGGATATCAATATATTCGGAAAGACGATAGAGCAGCTTGTCGACGACGGCATAAGAACCAAGCTTGCGATGATGAACGATGACTGCCAGACGAAGCTTATGGACACCATGCAGAAGGTTGTTAACGACAACAGCGGGGGACTTATCTGTCTTATAATATGATTTTCAAGAATATAAAAAAGAAAATATAAATAATTGAGTTCGAAGGCATATTATGGTAAGATACTTTTGTTATTTGAGTATTTAAGAACTTTGTATTCTGCAAAGTTCAGTTGGATAGTTCTTCTATAATGCAGCGGAGCGTGTCAAGCGGTAATTATAGAAGAATTGTCCAACGTCAGTTAGCAAAATTATGAAACGAGGACAATGCTATGACGGTTACAGACTGGTTTGTGTATTTTGGCATCCCGATAGCGGCTTTTCTTATATTTTTCATATGTCAGGCGAATAAGATTAAGCAGAGTAATATGAGGAAGATAAGGGAGTCGTTCGGAAAAAAGGCGGACAAGAAGTATATTCACGAGGAGTTTGAGAATATTTCGCACGGCTTTTTTTTGCAGAATATCGATGAGAACAATGCGGTTGACGATATAACATGGAACGACCTCAACATGGATGCGGTGTATAAGGATATGGATTCCACGGCATCCTCGCTCGGGCAGGAGGCACTGTATAGGATGCTTAGAACCCCGATTGTGGAGGATAAGGAGCTGAAGGAGAGGGCGCGCCTCATGCAGTACTTTGCAGGGCATGAGAAGGAACGCACGGAGCTTTCAATGATATATTCGGGTTTTGGCTACAGCAGAAAGATGTCGGTGGCTGATTATATTGAGAGCATCGGGGAGTGTGAAAAGACCTCGGCGGCACCGCATTTTGCCATGTTCTTTTTGTTTGTCGCAGCGCTCGTATACTGCCTTACGGTCAACATCGCGACAGGAATGTGGGCAGTCATTGGCATGGCGGTGATAAATGTTGTGTCATATTTTAAGTTCAAGGCTGAGATTGAGACATACTTTGTGTGCATCAAGCAGGTGTTCTCAATGTGCGCGTGCGCAAAGAACATATTAAAAAAGAATGTTGATGGCATATCGGGCTATTCGGAGGAGCTCTCAAGTCTTTTTCATGAGTTTGACGGCGTGAGACGCTTCTCGTGGATTATGGCTACGGGAAAGGGCGGAATTTTGGAGTTCGTGCTTGACTATGTCAGAATGATTACGCATCTTGACATTATAAAGTTCTGCTTTGTCGTGAACAGCCTCAACAAGAAGAAGGCTTCCGTGTGGGCGCTGTACAACAGACTCGGGTACTTTGATGCGCTCATAGCTGCCGCGTCCTACAAGGAGAGCCTTCCGTATACCTGTGAGCCGACGTTTGCGGACGGACGGGCACTCATGTTTGAGGCGGACGAGCTGTATCATCCTCTCATAGAGGAGCCTGTTGCCAACTCGATAAAGACGGACTCAAGTGTGCTTATCACAGGCTCTAACGCATCCGGAAAGTCGACCTTCCTTCGCTCGGCGGGAATATGTGCGCTTCTTTCACAGACGCTTGATTTCGCGACGGCAAAGTCGTACCGCGGCAGACGTTTCAGGATATATTCCTCGATGGCGTTGAAGGACAACCTTTTGGGAAGCGAGAGCTACTATATGGTTGAGATTAAGTCTTTAAAAAGAATTATGGATGCTGCATCGGCAGACAGCGAATATCCGGTTCTGTGCTTTATAGACGAGGTTTTGAGGGGAACGAACACGGTTGAGCGAATCGCGGCATCATCGCAGATATTAAAAGGTCTTGCATGCACGGACACGATATGTTTTGCGGCGACACATGACATTGAGCTTACGGGCATTCTTGAAAAATTTTACCGGAATTATCATTTTACCGAGGAAATCACGGACAATGATGTGAGATTCAGCTATAAGCTTTTAAAGGGGCGCGCGACGAGCCGCAACGCGATAAAGCTTTTGGGGCTTCTCGGCTATGACAAGTCAATTCTTGAGCAGGCAACGCAGGCGGCGAGAAGCTTTGAGGAGAGCGGAAGCTGGACGACAGTTTCGTCTTGACCGTTATTTTGATTTGTGATAGACTTAAATCCATAATACATTTAAGGAGGGTTGGGCTATGGCATGGAATATGGTTCTTGCCGCATCGGATACGGCGGATATTTTTACTTTAGGAAATGACGTATTCACAGAAATCCTTACTGCTCTTTTTATGATGGCAGTTATTGTCTGCGCTGTTATTTTAGGCGGTAAGCTTCGCAGCAAGCATGATGCCAAGGTCGCATCGGAAGCTGCAGTCGCGGCGGAGTCCGCTGATGTTGATGATAAGACCGAATAGTGCAGAAGTTAATACGAAGATAGAATGATAATATGATATGT
>UQZF01000123.1 GCA_900545455.1 uncultured Eubacteriales bacterium | reverse complement strand
TGCCTACTCACATAAGATGCGCGAGGAAAAGGAATGACTTGCAAAGTATTTTATTGAAAATTACACGGATATTGAATTAACATAGAATGAGGTTAGTATGAAGGATTTTTTACCTGTAAGCAGAAAAGACATGGAGAAGAGAGGGTGGACTCAATGCGACTTCGTGTATGTGTGCGGCGACGCATACGTTGACCATTCCTCCTTCGGACAGGCAATCATAAGCAGAATACTTGAGCTCAACGGCTACAAGGTCGGCATTATCTCACAGCCTGACTGGAAAAATAAGGAGAGTATCACGATACTTGGTGAACCGCGTCTCGGCTTTCTCGTGTCAGCGGGCAACATGGACTCAATGGTCAACCACTACACCGTGTCTAAGAAGAGAAGAAGCATGGACGCCTACACTCCGGGAGGCGTTATAGGCAAAAGACCTGACTATGCGACGATCGTGTACTGTAACCTCATAAGACAGACCTACAAAAAGACACCGATAATCATCGGCGGAATCGAGGCTAGTTTAAGACGTCTTGCACACTATGACTACTGGTCTGACAAGGTTAAGCGCTCCATACTTCTTGACAGCGGAGCCGACATTATCTCCTACGGAATGGGAGAGCATTCAATCGTTGAGATTGCGGATGCGCTCAATTCAGGAATTGACGTTAAGGATATAACATTCATAAGAGGCACCGTCTACAAAGCTAAGAGCCTTGAGCACCTCTACGACGAGTATATAATGCTCCCGTCCTACGATGAGATATGCAGCGACAAAAGAACCTACGCGGAGAGCTTCTATAAGCAGTACTGCAACACCGATCCTTTTGTGGCAAAGCACCTTGTCGAAAAATATAAGGAAAAGGAGTATGTGATTCAGAATCCGCCGTCATATCCGCTCACACAGCAGGAGTTTGACGACGTGTACGCGATGCCGTATATGAACGCATGGCATCCGTCATACGACGCCCTCGGCGGCGTTCCGGCGTTTGCCGAGATTAAGTTCAGCCTCACAAGCAACAGAGGATGCTTCGGCGGCTGCTCGTTCTGCGCGCTCACCTTCCATCAGGGAAGAATTGTTCAGGCGAGAAGCCATGAATCGCTCATTGAGGAAGCTAAGCAGATGACGGAACAGCCTGATTTTAAGGGATATATATATGATGTCGGCGGGCCTACGGCTAATTTCCGCCGTCCTTCCTGTGACAAGCAGCTCACAAAGGGCGTGTGCACGAACAAGCAGTGCCTTTTCCCGAAGCCGTGTGCTAACTTAAAGGCTGACCACAGCGATTATGTCGCGCTTCTCAGAAAGCTCCGCAATCTGCCGAAGGTCAAGAAGGTGTTCGTCCGCTCGGGAATACGTTTCGACTATGTTCTCGCCGACAAGGACGATACATTCATGGAGGAGCTCTGTAAATACCATATAAGCGGACAGCTCCGCGTGGCACCTGAACACATCACGGGCAACGTGTTAAGGCTTATGGGTAAGCCTGAAAACTCGGTGTATGAGGCGTTTCTAAAGAAATACACCGACATCAACAAAAGGCTTGGCAAGGAGCAGTATGCAATCCCGTATCTCATGTCATCGCACCCCGGCTCCACGCTCGAGGATGCGATTGCACTCGCGGAATATATAAGAGATTTAGGATATATGCCGGAGCAGGTTCAGGATTTCTACCCGACACCGTCGACCATATCGACGACCATGTACTACACGGGACTTGATCCGAGGGATATGAAACCTGTGTATGTCACGACTAACCCTCACGAGAAGGCGATGCAGAGAGCACTTATCCAGTTTAGAAACCCTGCGAACTATGAGCTCGTGAAGGAAGCACTCATAAAAGCGCACAGACTGGATTTGATAGGCTTTGACAAGCACTGTCTGATTCCGCCGCGCCCGATAAAGCATGACACAAACGGCAAAAATGTTAAACCCCAAAGCGTAAGAAACAATAAAAACTCTAAGAAAAAAGGAAGTCAAAGGCATTAGCGCAAAAAAGCACAATATCAGGAGGCAGGTTTATGAAGATTGCAGTAGTGACCGGGGCATCATCCGGACTTGGAAGAGAGTTCGCAAGACAAATATCCGCAAGATATTCAAAATTCGACGAGATATGGCTTATCGCGAGAAGAACAGAGAGACTTGAGAAGGTTGCCGCTGAGATTAAGCTCACCTCAAGAGTTATCTCTCTTGATTTGTCAAGCGGTGATGAGCTTCTCGCCCTGAAGGCTCTTCTCGAGGAGAACACACCCGACATCAAGCTTCTTGTAAACTGCGCAGGCTATGGAAAGAGCGGAAGCTTCGAGGAGCTTGATTACGATGAACAGCTCGGCATGATTGACATTAACTGCCGTGCACTCACGGCGGTCACCAAGCTGTGTCTGCCTTACATATCCTCGAACTCAAGAATCATCGAGCTTGCGTCCGCAGCAGCCTTCATGCCACAGCCTGATTTTGCGGTATACGCTGCAACCAAGGCGTATGTGCTCAGCTTTTCCAAGGCACTCAACAAGGAATTAAAGCCAAAGAAGGTCACCGTGACGGCTGTGTGCCCGGGCCCTGTTGACACGGAATTTTTCGACATAGCTGGCAAGAACGTAAAGCCGCTAAAGCGCATGGTCATGGCTAAGCCGGAGAATGTTGTCGAGCAGGCAATAAAGGATGCCGCTCTCGGAAATGAGCTTAGCATCTACGGCAGAACGATGAAGCTTGCGCACGTTGCGGGAAGATTCCTGCCTCACAGACTTCTTATGAAGTTCTTTTAATCAGGATTTTACATTTTTAGTCGCTGTAAGTCAGTGACGTGGAGGATTGTTATGGGAAACATTATCAAAAATGTGCCGAAGGGAACTCCGGGATATTTTAAGAACAGAAAGATAAAAACCGGAATTGCCATGGTAAGCGGTTATATGCTGGTCCTGCTGTTGTTTTTCAGCGGAATATTCATATTCGCCGACAGGGGAAATCTCCTGACGGTTGTAGCGATTCTCATGATGCTCCCGACGGGCAAAATGACCGTCAACTTTTTAATGTATCCGAGAAAGGGAAAAGCTGATGCCTCAGAGTTTGATGAGATGTGCGCAGCCTATGATAAGCTCACGCTTCTTGCGGATATTCTTATCACACCTGAAAAGAAGAGCATTGAATTTACATACACGGCAATCGACAAGGCTCATATCATGATATACTGCACCGACAAGAAGTTAGACACGGCTTACCACGGTAAGTACATCAAGGATTTTCTCAAAAGGTCGGACATAACAACCGATGTCAGCTTCTATACCGATATCAACAAGTTTAAGAAAAGACTTGCAGCCGTCAACAGTGCGGCTCCCGACTCTTACACCGATGAGGAAGCAAAGCGCATTGAGGATATTGTATATAACTTTAAAATATTATCTATATAGGATTGGAACATTTTCATGCAGGAATTTACCATAGGCAAAAATGAGGCAGGGCAGAGGCTTGACAAATATCTCGGAAGGATATTAAAGGAAGCTCCCGTATCATTTTTTTACAAAATGATGAGAAAAAAGAATATCGTGCTTAACGGGGCAAAGTGTACAGGCAAAGAGCAGCTCTCCATAGGTGACAGTGTGAAACTTTTTCTCTCCGATGAAACCATAGAAAAATTCAGCGGTTCGGGCAGGGTAAATAATGCAGCCTCATCGTATCCGTATAAAAAGCTCGACATAGTCTACGAGGACGACGATGTGATATTCGTCAACAAGCCGTCGGGAATGCTCACACAGAAGGCGGCTCCGACCGATGTTTCCCTCAACGAATATATCATAGGCTATCTCCTGCACGAGGGCAAAATAGACGAGGCTCAGCTTAGAACCTTCAAGCCGTCCGTCTGCAACCGTCTTGACCGCAACACCAGCGGGCTTGTGCTCGCCGGCAAATCGATGCAGGGAAGCCGTGAGCTCTCACGGATGATCAAGGACAGAACCTTGGAAAAGTACTACATAACTGTTGTAAAGGGCAGAATAGAGCGCGACAGCAGCGTGTGCGGACTTCTCATCAAGGATGAAGCATCAAATAAAGTGAGTGTAAGACCGCTTGATGCCGATACAGCAGCCAATGGTGATGAGAGGTTCATAAGGACGGATTACCGCGTTCTCGGTCACAGTGAGGATTACACCGTGCTTGAGGTGCATCTCATAACCGGACGCCCGCACCAGATAAGAGCGCATCTTGCTATGCTTGGTCATCCCGTGCTCGGTGATTACAAGTACGGTGACAGACAAATCAATGAAAAATACAAGCTTAAAGATCAATTACTGCATGCCTACCGCGTGGTTCTTCCGGATGGGAGGGAATACCGTGCTTCGGTTCCGTCTAAGCTTGAAACATTCACCCGCAGTATTCTTTAATATTTATAACTATTTCTAATAAAGACCGATAAAAGAGGTACACACATGCCTACATGGAATTCAAGAGGACTTCGAGGTTCAACACTCGAGGAGCTGATAAATCAGAGTAACGACCGCTATCGTGAAAAGAAACTTGCACTTATACAGAAAATTCCTACACCAATAACTCCCATCAATATGGATAAGGAACATAATCATATCACACTGGCGTATTTCGACAAGAAGAGTACTGTTGATTATATAGGCGTTGTTCAGGGGATCCCTGTATGTTTCGATGCCAAAGAGTGTACTGCTGACACTTTTCCGCTTCACAACATACATGAGCACCAGATGGAATTCATGGGTGAATTCGAGAATCAAGGTGGTATCTCTTTTCTCATAATCTTTTTTTCCAAGAAAGACGAAAAATTTTATGTCCCATACAGACATGTTCTCAAATTCTGGAACAGAATGAAAGAGGGCGGAAGAAAAAGCTTCCGTTACGAGGAACTCGATGATTCCTACCGTATCCGCACACATAGCGGTGTTATGATTCACTATCTTGAACCATTGCAGAGAGACCTGTCTGAGAGAGAGTAATCGCTCAATATATAACTTAATAAAAACATTGACATTTTTCTGACACTTTGTTATAGTACTATCACATAGTAGCATACTACCAATTTACCATGTTAAAGTAAAAATATCGGAGGCGCCATGGAACGTAAATTGTTGCATACACCTGAGGGTGTGAGGGATTTATACGGTACAGAATGTGAGAATAAGCTGCTTTTACAGAATAGAATGCATCAGGTTTTAAAGCTTTACGGATATCGTGATATACAGATGCCGTCATTTGAATATTTTGACATATTTAATAAAGAACGCGGAAGCGTGGCTTCCAAGAATATGTTCAAGTTTTTTGACAGAGACGGCAATACACTTGTGTTAAGACCTGACATGACACCACAGGTTGCAAGATGTGCCGCAAAGTATTTTGAGAATGATGAACTTCCCATCAAGCTTTGTTACCTTGGAAACACTTTTATCAATAAAAGTTCGTATCAGGGCAGACTCAAAGAGACAACGCAGCTTGGCTGCGAACTTATAGGCGACAGCTCAGTCACGGCTGATGCTGAAATGCTTGCGATGATGATTGAATCGCTTCTCACCGCAGGACTTAAAGAGTTTCAGGTCGAGGTAGGTCAGGTAGCTTACTTTAAGGGTCTTGTCAAAGAAGCCGGGATTGACTCTGACACTGAGGAGGAGTTAAGGCTTCTCATCCAGAAGAAGAATTTCTTCGGTGTTGAAGAACTTGCAAGAGGCTGCGGGCTGTCGGACGGAATAAGGGAAGCTCTTTTTATGCTTCCGCAGTTATTCGGTTCCGCAGATAAGCTTGATGAAGCTAAGAGATATGTACATAACGATACTTCTCTTTCGGCTATCGAACATCTTAAAAAAGTATATGAACTTCTGAAAGTGTACGGTTATGAAGATTATGTATCGTTTGATCTCGGAATGCTGTCAGAACTTACTTATTATACCGGAATCATATTCAGAGCCGTTACTTATGAAGTCGGTGAACCCGTTGCAAACGGCGGCCGCTACGATGAGCTTATATGCCAGTACGGCAAGTCGGCTGCATCGATAGGTTTCTCAATCAATGTCGATTTCGTGCTCTTAGCACTTAACAGACAGAAGATTACACTTCCTGCCAACCGCCTGCCGCTTATGCTTTTATACCGTGAGGATGAGGCTGCCGATGCTGTTAAACTTGCCGCATACTACAGGAAATCAGGCATCAGTGTAGGAATGTTCCCGTTCAGTGAGGGAAAGACCAAGCAGGACTATGAAGAACTTGCACTGCATGGAGGCTATGAGGCTGTTATAAGGTCTGATAGAGCAACACTGGAGAAAGCGGGGATAATATAATGAGATATATCACTTTTGCACTTGCAAAGGGCAGACTTGCCAAGAAAACTCTTGAAATATTTGAGCAGATTGGAATAACCTGTGAAGAAATGAAAGATGAAAGTTCGAGAAAGCTTATATTCACCAATGAGGAGCTGGGCTTAAGATTTTTCCTTGCGAAGGCTAATGATGTTCCGACTTATGTTGAATACGGGGCTGCCGATATAGGAATTGTCGGTAAAGACACAATTCTCGAGGAAGGACGTAATCTCTATGAGGTGTATGACCTCGGAATCGGCAAATGCCGTATGTGTGTGTGCGGGCCTGAGAGTGCGAAAAAGTACCTAAACGGTCACGAGCTCATCCGCGTTGCCACCAAATATCCTAACATAGCCAAGGATTATTTTTACAACCGCAAGCACCAGACGGTTGAGATAATAAAGCTTAACGGTTCGATAGAGCTTGCACCTATTGTCGGACTTTCGGAGGTCATCGTCGATATCGTTGAGACAGGCACAACGCTCAAGGAGAATGGTTTATGTGTGCTTGACGAAGTATGCGACCTTTCAGCCAGAATGGTCGTAAATCAAGTCAGCATGAAGATGGAGAATGAACGAATTTTAAAGATTATAAATGATTTAAGAAATTATGTGGAGGCTAAGTGAGGTATGAGAACAGTTGTATTGAATGAAGCTACAAAAAATGACATACTTGAGAATCTCTTAAAGAGAAGTCCTAACAGTTACGGAAAATTTGAAGCGAGCGTTGCGGCAATTCTTGCAGACGTGAAGGAAAAGAAGGACGAGGCATTGTTTGAGTACACAAAAAAGTTCGATGGTGCCGACATTGATGCCTCCAATATTGTTGTAACAAAGGAAGAAATTGATGAGGCTTACTCGCTGGTTGATGAGGAGCTCGTTGAGGTAATAAGAAAAGCACTTGTGAACATCCGCGATTATCACTCGAAGCAGAAGCAGTACAGCTGGTTCGACTCGACACCGAACGGCACAATCCTCGGTCAGAAGGTGACACCTTTAGCGCGCGTCGGCGTATATGTCCCGGGCGGAAAGGCGGCTTACCCTTCATCGGTTCTTATGAACATAATCCCTGCCAAGGTTGCAGGAGTCAGTGAGATAATAATGACCACACCTCCGGGAAAGGACGGAAAGGTCAATCCGGGAACTCTCGTGGCAGCCAATGAAGCCGGTGTCGATGTCATATATAAGGTTGGCGGAGCACAGGCGATAGGTGCCATGGCATACGGTACACAGAGTATAAAGAAAGTCGACAAGATTGTAGGACCGGGCAATATTTATGTTGCTCTCGCGAAGAAAGCGGTATACGGGCATGTGAGCATCGACTCTATAGCAGGCCCGAGTGAGATTCTCGTTATCGCGGATGAGACAGCCAATCCGAGGTATGTCGCTGCAGACTTGCTTTCCCAGGCAGAACATGATGAGATGGCATCGGCAATCCTCATCACGACAAGCAGTGAACTTGCCGACAAGGTTTCAAAGGAAATCGAGGGCTTTGTAGCAGAGCTCTCAAGAAGTGAGATTATAAGTAAATCACTTGAAAATTACGGATACATTCTTATAGCAAAGGATATTGAGGAAGCTGTCGAGACAGCGAACGAGATTGCGTCCGAGCATCTCGAGATAGTCACAAAGGATCCGTTTACGGTCATGACAAAGATAAGAAATGCGGGAGCGATTTTCCTCGGCGAGTACAGCTCCGAACCGCTCGGCGACTATTTTGCCGGCCCTAACCATGTTCTTCCTACGAACGGAACGGCGAAATTCTTCTCACCTCTGGGTGTGGATGATTTTATAAAGAAGTCAAGCATCATATCGTACTCGAAGGAAGCACTCGCACCAATCCACGAGGACATAATAAAGTTTGCCAATGCCGAGAGACTCACGGCACATGCCAACTCAATCAAGGTTCGATTTGAAAAACAATAAAGGCGGTGAATGAATTGAGAACTGCGTCAATTACAAGAAAGACATCTGAGACGGACATAACAATGACACTCAACCTCGACGGAAGCGGAATGTCAAACGTGAACACAGGCATAGGCTTTTTTGACCACATGTTAAAGAGCTTTGCAAAGCACGGCTTCTTTGACCTGACCGTGAATGTCAAGGGTGATTTGATTGTCGACTGCCACCACACGATAGAGGACACGGGAATAGTTCTCGGCGAGGCGATTAAGCAGGCATTAGG
>UQZF01000122.1 GCA_900545455.1 uncultured Eubacteriales bacterium | reverse complement strand
CGTGTCCGTGACGACATTGCATGGTTTATCAATAAATTTGACTATAAATATAAGGATGAACCTTGGAAGAATGCCCGTGACTCAGTCATCCGCTCAGTCACCAAAAGCAACAGCATTATTGATGTCAGTGAAAAATAAACAAACTTGTACTTGAAAGCTTGATTCCGTCTTTTCCCTTCTGTACAACTGCGATGGAATCGCCTTCCTTCAAGGTGATTCCATCAACTAAAAGGATCCCGTCACTTGAAAAAATCGTATCAACATATTCATTGTTTACCATCACATAACTGAATTCAGTAAAATTCTCACCTGTAACAATAAAATGATTATCGGCATTGCTCACATTTTTTATTGTAATCGGCTTATGTCCCATCTGAAGATTTGTCTGCGAGTACGGCAGTTCCCCACCATAAACATCTTTATCCCCATAGAGAATATCATACTCTAAAACGCGTAGTCCCTCAAGGTATTCTTCATAATCTTCCGTATGCCTCAAAGTACTGTGATACTTTGATATGGCTCCTCCGTCTATCCCTATCATGTCAAGGACATGACTTGTGAGCTGGAACGCCTCTATATCCTCATTTTCCTTGGTTAATCCGATATTGTTCCAAACAACATACTGAGTAGTGTATGTATTTCCTCCGCTCAGATCGTCATCCTCTATATCGAATGCCGGAAGATGGTCACCATACATCACAAGCACCGTCGGTTCACCGTTTTTCTTGAGTGCGGTGATTAATTCCTTCACGAACTCATCCATCTGATGAGCCTGATTGATGTAGTATGTAAACGGCTGCACATAGTCCTCTATCGTCTCACCCGAAGCCTTGATATCAGTATTTTTAATTTCATAATCCGCCGGATAATCTCCATGTCCCTGCACTGATATCGTGTATATGAAATCCCTGTCATCCGAGGAATTTAACACTTCAATAATCTGTGATGTGAGAATACTGTCGTCAGCCCAGCCGATTTCATTGTATTCTATATTGTTCATGTACTCTATAGATGTAAAAGTATCGAACCCAAGCTGCGAGAAAACCGTGTTTCTGTCGTAAAATGTTCCGTCATTGTCATGTATGGCATTTGTTGTATAGCCGTATTCCTTAAGATCATAACAGATTGAATCACACGCACTGTGTGAAAGCACCGTTTTATAAGGATACTCACCAGGTCCGAAATCATCAAGATTCATTCCCGATATAACCTCAAATTCGGTATTGGCTGTTCCTGCTCCCACAGACGGCACCGACAAAAATCCTGATGGGTAATACTCATACAGCCATTCAAGCGTAGGCAGAACCACTCCATTATATTTGACATTCTTTAAAAGCTGAGGGTCAAACAACGACTCAAGCTGTAAAAAAATGATGTTGGGATATTCCTTAGTCGGCTTATTATCCTTAATTTCCTCCGGCTGCACATACACCGTCTCATTTTCTTCCCGGCTTCCTGATGTACTCTCCTCGGCATTTCCATTCTCAAGCAGCTCTATCTTCTGCATAATCTCATTGATTGTGTCTTCGTTGTATTCCTTCGGCTTGTCTATGCCGCTGTTCAAAAGACTGTTGGAAAAGCAGTATGCAAAACCGTACTCATCATAAGCATTTCCAATGTTTCCGAAGTTACGTGCCAGCACCCCTACGGATAACCCTATTCTTGTTACGCCCCACACGACGAACCAGAACGAGAGCACAACAACAAGTGCCTTAAAGTAGTTGATTTTCTCTTTGTACTTCGGTGCCTTAAACCACCACACAATCATTGCGGCAATAAATAATACCGCGGCAATAATAATAATCACAATCTGAACATTTGTAAGATATACAGGTGCAACCTTAAATGCATACTTAAGCAGCCTGAAGTCCTGTGCCGTGAAAGGCGTATGCCTGAATCCTCTCACAACGAAATTAACCACACCGCACACAACCCACAGACCACATACAAGTGTTATCATAAATACCTTTCTGTGCACCAGAACGGCAAACGACATGGTAAACATCACCAGCAGCACACCGTAGAAAAAGCACAGCGGATTGCTCACAATGAATTTCAAGCCATCAACAATCGAACGCCTGCTGAACATTTCCACAACCAGATTGACGACAATTGCCAGTAAGATAAATCTTACCGGCAAATTGAATTTTGAATTATTAAGTTTTTCTTTAAAAAATTTTATCTTCTCTTTCATAGCACTTACAACCTTAATTACTTACCCTTAATTGCTTCCTTAAGATCTCTTGCCTTATCCTTAATCTTAGGATTTGCTGTGTTAGATACAAGAATTTTTGATAAAATTCTGAGTGCCTCGTCGTTCTTTCCTATCTGACGCGCAAGATTTGCCATAAGGTAGTCTAGCGTCGTCTCATCCATTCCGCATATAGGGAAAAGCTCTCTTGATACACTCATCACAAAGCCTTCATAAGCATTGGTGAGCATCTCCTTCTCATTCTTGGCACACTCTTCCTTCTGCTTATCGTAATCAGGCTCCTCCGGCTTAAGGTTCTCTGCCTTGCCTCTGTACAGCCATGCCAGCTTCAGACATGTGTACGCCCTCTCGCTGACCTTAGCTTTCTTGATTACCGTGTTGAGAAGAGCAAGCTTATATCTTGCAATCGCCTCATCATAGGTATAAGTTTCACCTGTTTGCGCAAGCCCCTTAAAATTAACGGAAATATTGTCATGTATAAGCTTGGCCTGGTGTGTCGTCATATAGCTGAAGAATCTGCTGAGTGCACCATATCCGCAGTGAGGACATACAATAACATCATATTTCACGGAATCAATTCCCTGATACTTAGGTCTTAAGTCGGGATCCGACCCTATAAGATGAGGCTTACCTGTCTTTACTGTCTTGGTCTTGAACTCATTGTCACATACCGGGCACTGTACCTTCTTGTCAAAAAGGAAATCGGCCTCATTGTACTGAGGTCCTGCATTTGCGCTTTCCTGCTTGGTACTCTTCTTTTTTTCTTCATCATCATCAAATATCTTTACATTGCTAAGTCCTGTAAAGCCCACTGAAGAAAGATCGGAAAATATTTCAGACATTATACTGCCTTCCTTTCTCTGTTTTGTCTTATAATTACTTAATTAAGCTTGAATGAGCTCTTGAGAGATACAATTCTGTTAAATACAAGGCGGTTCTCATCCACAGGCTTTCCATCCTTGCTGTCCACGCAGAAGAAGCCGTTGCGGACAAACTGGAAGCTCTCAAGCGGCTTCGCATCCTTAACGCTCTCCTCAATATAACAGTTATCAATCACAGTGAGTGAGTTAGGATTTATGTTCATTGTGCCATCCTCATTGTACACACCCTTCTCCTCATCTACAAGATTCTCATAAAGCTTAACCGTAGCGTTCACACAGTGATGAACCGGAACCCAGTGTATTGTTCCCTTAACCTTTCTTCCCTCAAAACCTGAACCGCTCTTAGTCTCGGGATCATAAGTACAATGAACCTCGACAATATTTCCGTTCTCATCCTTTACAAAGCTGTTGCACTTTACAAAGTATGCATTCATAAGGCGTACCTCATTGCCCGGGAAGAGACGATAATACTTCTTAGGAGGTTCTTCCATGAAATCCTCACGCTCAATATAGAGTTCCTTCTCAAATGCAATCTTTCTGCTTCCGAGCTCAGGATTCTCAAGATTGTTAGGAGCATCAAGATATTCAACCTGACCCTCAGGATAATTGTCAATCACAAGCTTAATCGGATCAAGTACTGCCATGATTCTGCTCTTTTTAAGTCTAAGGTCATCCCTGATGCAGTACTCAAGCATAGCATAATCCACAGAGCTGTTAGCCTTTGCAACTCCTACAAGCTCAACAAACTTCTTGATTGACTCAGGTGTGTAGCCTCTTCTTCTGAGCGCGCTTAATGATACAAGACGAGGATCGTCCCAGCCGTCAACAATCCCTTCTTCAACAAGCTTCTTGATGTATCTCTTACCTGTGATTACATTGGTAAGATAAAGTTTTGCAAACTCTATCTGTTTAGGTGACTCCTCAGGTGAGTTCTTATACCCGCACTCTATAACAACCCAGTCATACAGAGGTCTGTGATCCTCAAACTCAAGTGTACATATGGAATGCGTGATTCCCTCAATCGCATCTTCGATAGGATGGGCAAAATCATACATTGGATAGATGCACCACTTGTCCCCTGCTCTGTGATGTGTCATATGTGCAACACGATAGATTACCGGATCTCTCATGTTGATGTTAGGCGATGCCATATCAATCTTGGCACGGAGCACCTTCTCGCCGTCGGCGTACTTACCTTCCTTCATCTCCTCGAAAAGACGAAGATTTTCCTCTACGGAACGGTCTCTGTAAGGGCTGTTCTTACCCGGCTCTGTAAGTGTACCTCTGTAGGCTCTTATCTCATCCGCAGTAAGGTCACACACATACGCCTTCCCCTTCTTGATAAGCTTAACGGCATTTTCATACATCTGCGGGAAATAATCCGATGCAAAGAACAATCTGTCCTCCCAGTCTGCGCCAAGCCATGCAATATCCTTCTTGATTGATTCAACGAATTCTTCCTTCTCCTTGGTAGGGTTGGTGTCATCAAATCTCATATTGAACTTACCGCCATACTTAACGGCAAGACCGTAATTGAGTAAAATAGACTTAGCATGTCCTATGTGCAGATATCCGTTAGGTTCAGGCGGAAAACGTGTCTTAACGACCTGGCAATGTCCGTCGGCAAGGTCTTTCTCTATAATCTGTTCAATAAAATTCTTTGAAACAACTTCTTCATTATTATTGTTATCCATCGAAAATATATCTCCTTTGAATCTTTTCTCCATTTTGCTATTGTAACACAATAACATCGGTTAAGTAAATACCTTTTTCATGCATAATATCTGCCCTTAACAGAGTGCCCCATACACTGAATTTAATAGTTTTCTTATAAGCTTGTCATCTGTACCGTTACACTTTTGAATAACATACATTATTACCATATTTTCAATAGGATCAATGATAAAATAGTTGCCTGTCCAGCCGTCCCATCCGAATGCGCCAAGCTGTACACTGCAGCCGGCATTATGAGGAGTGTCCATAACACGGCAGAGATTACCGTATCCGTATCCTCTGAGAGTCTCCCACGTAAGATCCGCCCTGCACTTATCCGTCAGCTGACTGCTTCCCATGAACTCAACAGTGTACGGTGAAAGAATCCTCACACCGTCAAGCATTCCTCCGTTGGCAAGCATCATCGCAAATCGTCCGTAATCTCCAACTGTTGACACAAGTCCGGCTCCGCCCGATTCAAATGCCGGCTTCTCATCATAGCCTTCCATTCCGAGGTGCTTTTCCTTGTCGACCGCGATCACTCCCGGCTCAATCACATTATATATCTGCGCAAAACGCTCTTTCTTCTCATCCGGCACATAAAAATCAGTATCCTTCATTCCGAGCGGCTCAAATATCTCTTTTTTCAGGAAATCTCCGAATCTCATTCCTGATGCCGACTCAATCACTGCTCCGAGAATATCTGCTTCCGTTCCGTATCTCCAATGTTCTCCCGGTTCAAAGGCAAGCGGCTGCAATGCAATTCTTCTTATAAAATCCATGGTTCCGGTCTTGACACCCATATCCTGCTCACCGCTTATCGTGTCATACAGCAACGCCATTCTTCTTCCCGCCTCGTCGCCAAGGTCGGGATATACCGTTCCCGCAGTCATATTCATCAGGTCTCTGACCGTCATCTCACGCTCTGCAGGTACAGTCTCATCGCCCGATACAACCTTCATGTTCTCCTTTGCGAATTCAGGAAGATATGCCGAAACAGGACTGTACAAGTCCAGAATTCCTCTCTCCATAAGAATGAGTGCAGCAACCGAGGTAACCGGCTTGGTCATCGAAAAGCATCGGAAAATAGTATCATGGGACATCTTATAATTTCTTTCAATGTCAGCATATCCCGTCTCATAATAAAATCTTTCCTTACAATCCTTAAACACAGCCACACTTGCACCTGCCGCATGACCGTTTTTTACATATTCGTCAAAAAGTGTCTTAACATTCTCAAGTCTTTTATTGTCCATGATTTTCCTCTTTCCACGATTAAACTATCGTTATTTATCTAAGTCAAAGTTCACATAAAACTATATCTATTGTAACACCATAATTATATTTGTTAAAGAAAAATTTTGTGTTATACTTAATATAATAAGTATGTAAAGGAGGTTACCCATGAAAAAGAAAACCAAAGCCGTAATCACCATTTCCGCCGCAGTCACCACAACCGCCGCCGCATCCACTGCCGTCGGTGCCCTGCTGACCGCATTCTGTCTGAAAAAGTCAGGATTTTTGGCAGACCGCTACTGGAAACCTCAAAAAACCGACATAAACACACTGACACCGGGAACACCGAAATATATCATAGAGAAGAACTATCTTGCCGCTATGGCGCGCATGCAGGAGTGGTATAAAACCGCTCCCCGAGAGGACGTAAGCATAATCTCCCGCGACGGTCTGAGACTTGCGGGACATATATTTCCGGCAGCCAAGCCTACACATGACTGGGTTATGCTCGTACATGGCTATCGCGATGTTCCGGTAAATATTCTCACTTATGCCCTTCCGTATATTGAACGTGGCTACAATATATTTTACCTTGAGCAGCGCGCCCACGGTGACAGCGAGGGAAAATATATCGGCATGGGGTACCCGGAGCACTATGATCTGCTCGATTGGATAGACGTGATTACCACACGTGATGCCGATGCAAAAATTGTTCTTCACGGACATTCCATGGGATCAGCCACCGTGCTGATGGCAACCGGAGAGTCTTCAATTTCCGATAATGTAATATGTGCCATAGCCGACTGCGGTTTTTCATCAATCTGCGATGAGTTTGCATTTAATCTCAAGCAGATGTTCCACCTCCCTGCATTTCCGGCACTCTACACTGCCAATCTTGTTTCACGGCTCAGAACGGGACTTGATTTCAGAAAAGGCAATGTCATACGCTATGTAAAAAAGAGCCACACGCCTACATTTTTCATTCACGGCGACAGCGATGTGTTCGTTCCGACCTCGATGGTCTACAAGCTCTATGATGCCGCGGCATGCGAAAAGCAGCTCTATGTTGCCAAAGGAGCTGCTCATACGGATTCGCAATATATCAACCCTGAATTATACTACTCAAAGGTATTCTCTTTTATTGATAAATATCGTATTTCTTCCCATCTTTGAAAAATACGGGGATTACATCGAGAGGAGCCGGAACCGTGACACGTTGTCCTCCGTCATATACCTCGCCTGTGTATGCATCTGTCCATGATGCACCCGCAGGGAGGTATACGCTTCTCTCAACGACCTTCTCCTCCATAACAGGCGCAACCAGAAGATCCGGTCCGAACATATATTCATCCTCAGTTTCCCATGCAGTTTTATCATCACTGAAATCAAAGAATAACGGACGCATAACAGGTGCTCCCGTAAGGCTTGCCTGTCTCATGCACTCTCTTATATACGGGCGAAGTCTCTCACGGATAAAGAGATATTTCTTTAATATCTCATAATTGTCCTCGCCGAAGCTCCAGACCTCGTTATCCTGTCCCGATGTGAGCTGGCGCACATTGTTTATGAACTCCTGCTCCCTCTCATACCAAGGCGATCTCTCACCGTGCATACGGAACACAGGACAGAAGCATCCCCACGCAAACCATCTCACTAAAAGCTCCTTAAAATAAGGATCTTTTATATTTCCTCCTACAAAACCGCCTATATCGGATGTCCACCATGGAATACCCGCAACGCACATATTAAGACCTGCCTGAAGCTGTTCCCTCATTGCCCTGAACGATGAATGTATATCACCTGACCATGTGAGAACTCCGTACTTCTGGCTTCCCGCCCACGCACAGCGCACAAGACTCATAACATTCTTCTCGCCTTCAGCCTTCAGTCCGTCATAGAAGCCCTTTGCGTAGCCGACAGGATATGTATTGGTACACTGAAGTGCCGGTCCCGCATAGTACCTGTAATTGTCGAAATCATAAGGTCCGTACTCCGGTTCCGCCTCATCAAGCCAGAAACAGCGGATGCCCTTCTGGTAATAATTTTCCTTGCACTTTTCCCATACGAACCTCTGAGCTCCCGGGTTGGTAGCATCAAAAAATACTGTATTTCCCATCCATGTCATGTGATAAGCCATTCCTCTGTCAGGTGTGACAAGGTAACCCTTATCGCTCATCTCAGCGAAATTTTCACTTCTCTCATCAATGGTAGGCCACACGGAGACAACCGTCTCAATTCCCATCTCCTTTAATTCTTTTACCATTCCCTCAGGATCAGGCCAGTCCCTCGGCTCGAACTTGAACTCGCCCTGCATTGTCCAATGGAAGAAATCCACGACAATCGCATCCATCGGAAGCCCTCTTCTCTTGTGCTCCCTTGCAACTGCAAGAAGCTCCTCCTGATTTCGGTAACGGAGCTTGCACTGCCAGTAGCCGAGACCATACTCAGGCATCATAGGTGTTCTTCCCGCTGCCGCCGAATACTGCTCCTCAAGTTCGAAC
>UQZF01000121.1 GCA_900545455.1 uncultured Eubacteriales bacterium | reverse complement strand
ACTTATGCCTATCTCATTGTCTGTTCTCTTCTCTCTCACCTGACTGCGGTCAAACTTGTAGGTGTACTTATTGTTGTTGGCTGCATTGATTGAATCCGCAAGTGCAAGTGCGGTTCCGCTCGGTGCATCCACCTTGAGTCTGTGGTGCTTCTCGACAATCTCGATGTCAAAGCCTGCTGCCGCAAGAAGAGGTGACACATCCGCAAGAACCTTGAACAGTGTGTTGATTCCGAGTGACATGTTGGCTGACTTGAGAACCGCAACCTCCTTTGCCGCCTCCTCAACCTTATCAAGCTGCTCAGGTGAAAGACCTGTCGTGCAGAGCACAACCGGAACCTTCTTCTTAACCGCATAGTCTAAAAGATTGTTTACTGCTCCTGCCGCAGCAAAGTCAATAATTACATCCGCATCCATACCGCACTCAAATATTGAGCGGTATACAGGATACACGTTGTGTCCGTCATCGTGCGGATCGATTCCCGCAACAATCTCTATATCCGAATCTGCCGCAACAAGGTTGGTGATTACCTGCCCCATCTTGCCGTTGCAGCCGTGCATAATTGCCTTAACCATTCTTTTTTCCTCCGGGTAAATATTTTATAGTATCCCATAGTTCTTCATTGCTGTCTTGAGCTTCTCCACATTTGCAGGCTCCATAGGTGAGAGCGGACGTCTGAGAGGTCCTACATTCCATCCCATGAGATTCATTGCAGTCTTGACAGGAATAGGGTTAACCTCACAGAAGAGCGCATCAACAAGCTCTATAGCCTCAAGCTGTAACTTGGCACTTGTCTTTACATCGCCTGCAAGATATGTTGCTACGATGTCGTGAGTCTTCTGTGGTGCGACATTTGAGAGAACTGAGATAACTCCCTTGCCGCCGAGTGAAAGAATCGGCACTATCTGGTCATCGTTGCCAGAGTAGAGGTCAATCTCTCCGTCGGTGAGTGACATAAGCTTCGCAACCTGTGAAATATTGCCCGTTGCTTCCTTTATTCCCACAACATTGTCAATCTCCTTAAAAATCTTAGCGGCAGTAGGTGCTAAGATATTGCAGCCTGTTCTGCTAGGCACATTGTACATAATGATAGGAAGGTCAACGCTCGCCGCAATCTCCTTGTAGTGCTCGTAAAGACCGTTCTGTGTAGCCTTGTTGTAGTAAGGTGTGACAACCAAAAGTCCGTCAACGCCTGCCTTCTGTGCCTCCGTTGAGAGATATACAGCAGTCTCCGTGCAGTTAGAGCCTGTTCCCGCAATGACAGGGATTCTCTTGTTAACTCTCTCGCTGCAGAAACGTATACAGTCAAGATGCTCCTCGTGTGTGAGTGTTGAAGCCTCTCCTGTTGTTCCGCATATTATGATGGCGTCAGTGTGATTCTTAATCTGGTCGTCGATAATCTCTCCGAGCTTGTCAAAATTAACCGACTTATCCTCATTCATAGGTGTAATGATTGCAACTCCCGAACCTGTAAATAATGACATATTTTTCCTCTTTTCCGCACTGCAATATATGCCGTATCCGTGCCGCAGTGCTGACACCGAATCGGCTTTAAATAATTTCTGCCTGTAATAGGAACGAAGTTTCCTATTATACAAGAAAAGGACTGACGAAAAGCCAGTCCTTTAGGTTCCATTCCATGTAGCGGACTATGTATGTTCCGATACAAATAAAACTTCAAGTAGCTCTCCATCAAATCGAGTATGATGACAGTCACACGGCTCTTAACCATGCGCCCAGCCGGACAGTCCACAGACCGTTCTGCCCGCTTCGGCACCGTTCCCTTTCATCCATCTTCCTCCATGTCTGTCATGTCTGATAGAATACTGATAACCGGTGCAACCTCTACCATAAATATATTGGTATGATACCATTATATGTCGTATTAGTCAATATGTTCAAGGAAATTTGATTATCGTCTCTTTCTCTTCGGCTCCTCGTCATCCATACTCTGATGATTTCTCTTCTCTCTCTGTTCAAGCTTTCTGTTGTATCTGTTGTTCTTCCTGATTGACATTGACGCGATAACGATGAGCGCTATCATCAATACAATGAGCACAAGAAGTACTGCTATTATCCAATCCATTGATTTGTTCTCCTTATTTATGTTCGTGCCGTCAGTTGTCGGCTGTGTCGTCTTACTCTCCCCGCTGTGCGTTGATGACTCGGAAGCATTTTCCGTGCTCTGTGACTCGGAGGCACTCTCGGATTCGGATGCACTCTCGGCTTCCGTTGTCGTCTCGGCTGTGCTCTCTGTCTCCTGTGCGGTTGTTGTCTCCTGAGTCAACGTCTCAGTCTCGGTCGGTGCCTGTGTTGTCGTCTCAGGCTGTGTCGGTTTCTCACTATTCTCAAATCCGTTACTTGTGTAAGGCGAGCCTGACACACCCGATATTGAGACAATCTCAGGGTATGTGAATATGTCGGCGTAATCGCCCTTTATCTGGTAGAGATAATCCGAATAGTTGCCCGCCTCGGCACCCGGATCAAGTCTTATGAGGAGCGAAGCGCTAAAGCCGTTGTGTGAAACGCTCACATACTGTCTGCCCTCATAATTCGGATCTATGTCACCGATGGTGTAGCCCGATGTCATCTGTCTGCTCGTTCCGTCGCTGTAGATTGCCTTGACGATGATTTTGCTCTTGTCTATGGCTGCAATCTGCTCCGAGCTCTTGTACACGGTAGGGTTGATTCCTGCCGACACTCCGACCTGAACGACAGGCTTTGTCGTAAATGTACAGCTTCCGCTCGTTCCGTCAGCGTATGTATACGTCACGGTCGCCGTGCCCGCATTTACCGCCGTGATAAGTCCGTCGCTTCTCACATGTGCTACGTTGTCGTCGGAGCTTGAGAAGCTTATGCTGCCGTCCCTCTGGTTGGCAGGCACAAAGTATGCGCTGTAGCTTCTGTCGAGCTCCACACTCTGACCGTCGCTTATCGTTCTCTTAGAAAGCCCGAAATACTCAGCAACCGCCGTTGCGTCACCCACTCCGACCTTTCTCTGGTTCTCGGTCTCGTGTATGAACGCCGCATCCGACGAATTGGTGAGGAAGCAGTGCTCTGCGATTATTGTCGGAATACCCGACTTAACACCCTCGTCTATTACGGTGTAATAGTCCATCGACGGGTTAGAGCCTGATGCTCTTGTGAGATAGCCGTTACTGAAAAGTCCGAGTCCCGCCGCCTGCGCGTAGCGCGCCATATTGAGGCAGAGATTCTTGGTCGCATCTACATAGCCGTCCGCAACCGAGCCGTAAGCCACAAAACCGTTGGTTGAAGCCGTGGATGATGAGTTATTGTGAATGCTTATGACAAAATCGGCTCCGACGGACTTTCCCATGTGTGCTCTTGCCGTGTTGGTGTTCCACTCGTTGTTGGCTCTCGTCACATAGACGCGCACTCCCGCGTAGGTCTCAAGCTCAGCCTTCATGTACTTTGCTATGTTCCAGTTCAAATCGCTCTCGTTGTCACCCGTGCTTCCGGCATTTGCTCCGCCGTCATAACCTCCGTGTCCCGGATCGATGACGATTACTATGTCGCCGTTTGAATCCTTCGCGTACACCCTCTCGCCGAAGGCTGCAATCCCACAGCCCGCAGCAAGAACGAACACGAGAAGCATCGTGACTGCCTTATATAACTTAAATCTGATTCTGTTCATTTTTATCTGCGTCTCCTCTTGTTTCTGTGCGAACGTCTCCTTCTGCTCATCCTGTTCTCAAGAACAAAAATAACCGTCGCCAAAACTATGACTATAACTATTCCCGCCGCCATCTTCACAACCATGATGATGTCAAAATCTGTTGTCTCCTCATTCGGGCTTTTCGTGGTCTCAGGATATATGACGGGTTCCGTCTCCTCCTTGGCATCCGTGACGCTCTCCGTCTCGGCTGTCGTCGTCTCAGGCTCCGTCTCCTCCTTGGAGGTCACCTCAGGGATGTAATCCTCCGTCTGGTATATAACTCTTAAAAGACCGTCAAGAGCACCGTATCTTATAGCCAAATCCTGTATTCCCGCCTTGCCAAAATCAACGCTTCCCAAAATGTCAGGCTTAACCTGCATCACAGAGCCGTCGCTGTACACGATATTTGCCGACGCATCGTCAAGATTGATTGCCGCAAACTCCTCCGCCGTCTTATAAAACGTAGGATCGATAAAGCCCGTGATTGTGAGCTGTTCAGGTATTCTCACCGTGACGTCAATGTTTCCCGTCGTTCCGTCCGAGCAGGTGTATGTCACCGTAGCCGCTCCGCTGTTGATTGCCTTGACATTTCCGTCCGCGTCAACCGATACCGTGTTCTCATTGCTGCTTGTCCATGTGACGCTTCCGCTTAGCGATGAGGTGTCGACATTCACATAGTAGCCCTTCTCAAGCTCCAACGACTGTACCTGACCTGCCTCAATCGAATTTTTGTGAAGATTAAAGTATGTCACGACAGCATCGGCATCCGCCTTTCCGATAAGCGCAATCTTCTCATAGTCGATGCTTCCGTCCTCGTGGGATATGAAAAGCACATCCTCTGCGTTGCTCATAAAGCAGTGCTCGATAAGCACCGTAGGAACTCCCGCGCGCATGCCCTCGCCCATGATTGTGTAGAAATCCTCACCGACATACTCGGTTGAGTTTCTCGTCTGTATTCCGTTGTTCTTGATTCCAACCTCGGCAAGATTGTTTAATATATAATTACCCATGTCAGCCGTCATCGTGCTGTAAAGAGGCAGCACCGAGGTGAACACTATCGCGCCCGAGCTTGAATCGGTTCCGCTGTTATTGTGAATGCTTATCAAAAAGTCCGCATTGAGGGATGCCGCAATCATGGCTCTTCCGTTCTGTGTTATCCACGCGTCCTCAGGTCTTGTGAGGTACACCCTCACTCCGTCGTACTGCTTTAAGGTGTCCATCATCGCCTGCGCAATCTCATAGTTCGCATCCTTCTCCTGAACACCGTTCACACCTATCTTTCCGGGATCGCTTCCGCCGTGTCCCGGATCGATGACAATAACAATGTTTCCGTCCGCATCCTTAGCCGCAACATCGGTCTTTAGCGCCGTGCTTCCGAGTATGAATGCCGCCGCAAGCACCGCCGCGTATGAACATATCTTTCTAATCTGTCGTATCATTTTTTCTCCAATCATTTTTAATAATTTAAAGTGCAAGTATATATTTAAAGTAAAATCTGCCTATGAAGCCAAGACGACAATACACCATCGTGCGCACATTGTCAACATACGCCATGACCTTCATCACCTCGTCCTCGTCAGGCTGACGCTTCGAGTACATTGCCTTGTCCGCGATTCTAAATGCCTCATCCGCGCCCTCGACATCGCCGAACGCCTCCTTTGAAAGCTCAGCCATAGTCATGCTCTTTGAATCCGTGACCTTCACATACCTTAGAAGCCTTGCATAGTAATTCATTATGCCCTTTATGCGCTCGTCAGACAAAAGACCGCACGTCTCATTATATAACTTAGCCCTCTTTTGTTCCATATATTTTTGCCTTATTACCAAAAATAATACAACGATACCCGGAAGCAGGGCAAGCTTTATTATAAACCATACAACCGCAAAAATCGGTTTCAGGACGGCACCCGCTCTGCTTAAAAGCTCACCGATGCTTACCTTTTCGGTGTTCTCCTCATCCGTGGCAGCCACGCCCTCCGACGATTGTCCGCCGTCTGCGCCGCCGTTGTTGTCCACTGAAGGCTCCTGTGGATTGATGCTCTCTGTCGGAGGCTCGGATACAGTCCCGTCACTCTCCGTCTCAGCGGTGCTCTCAGTCGTCTCCGAGGTACTTTTCTCCGTGCTCTCGCTCTCCGTCTCGGAAATGCTCTCCCCTGTGGCATCCTCAGTCTCCGTTGTGCCCTGCGAATCGCCCGCCGTGCCCGTGTAATCCTTCTGGTCATTAAGATACCGCGTGCCGTAGCCCGGTGTCGCATCCACCGTAATCCAGCCGATTCCGTCGATGTACGCCTCAATCCACGCGTGTGCGTAGCGGTCGGTGACGGTCACCTCATAGTAGCCCCATGTCTCATTGTAAAACTGACCGTTTCCCCTCACCGATACGCTTCGGGATGAGAGCTGATCTCCGACATAAAGGCTCTCAGGCACCACATAGCCCTCGACGTACCTTGTCGGTATTCCCGCACTTCTCAGAATCATGGCTGCCGCGGAGGCAAAATGTGTGCAGAGTCCCTTCTTTTTCTCAAAGAGGAAGTACTCAACATAATCCTTTCCCGAAGGCGTCGCCCCCGGAGAAAGTGTGTACTCGTAATTGTCCGCGAGATAGCTCACCACATCCATGATGAAGGCTGCCTTCCCGGTCGTCGTCTCGAGCGAATAATCGCTGCTCTTTATCTGAGGGAAGAGCTCCCTCTTTATTCTGTCGTCGCACGCATCATCGGTGTCTAAATAATTATCATACACGAAGCGCGTGTAACCGTCGTCAGCATTTCCGAGAACACCGCCGTTGACCACCAGCTTGTTGAGCGACGAGAAATTTCTCCACTCGACAAGTCGGTAGCTGTGGGTTATGTCGTGCGCTCCGCTCTCATCGCCCGCAAGCGTGATTGCCTTATCCGCCACCGCCAGCTCATCGAGCGACTTTCCGTCCGCCTGAATC
Organism: uncultured Eubacteriales bacterium; assembly: GCA_900545455.1. Lineage (GTDB taxonomy): Bacteria > Bacillota > Clostridia > Lachnospirales > Lachnospiraceae > CAG-882. Next base: position 1,973 of record UQZF01000121.1, on the reverse strand, counting down.
GCCGACGTAGGGACATAGCTGTTTCCGTCGCCGACATACTGCGTTATCTCTATATCGAATGCCGCGCTTTTTATTCCGACCGCACCCATTCCCGTGAGATCTGCGACCGCCCTGTAGCTCATGAGCAGTGGTGTCCTTCCGGCAAGCTTCATTGCATTAAAAAGCTCTGCCTCTGCGGCATAGACCGACTCATCGAGCTCCTTCCATCTTCTCTTGGTGTATTCAGAAGCCTGAAATGCCTTCAGGTAAATCACTCCGCCATTTAACGGTGCCTTTATCTTAAACACGGGCTCGTCCGAGTATTTCACCTCGTCAACCCTTCCTATGATTCCCGTTCCTACGCTTGCATTGCTGCTGTCCGCAATTCCCCTGTAGCCGTCGATTGCCGTCTGCACGTCCTTTGCCGAGAAAAAGAGCTTTCCTCTCACGCTGTTGAACACCTTCGGCACCTCATAGTCCTTCGCAGGAACCGCTCCCTTGTATATGGCGGATATTCCTATTGAAATCACAAGCAGAGGAAGCGCCGCATACATCACCGCCGTTCTCTTGGCACCGAGACGTCTGCTTCTCGCCCTCTCGCCCTGAATTATCAGGCATACAACAAGGCTCATAACCCCGAGCAGTATCCACTCAGAAGGTGCCGCCTCGAGAGTCGCAGGATAGATATATGAAAATACCGCAAAAATCGATGCTGCGGCAACGCCTCTTCCGTTTAAAAGCACTGACATATACCCGCAGCCCGCGATACCACACGCGATATATGCAAAAAGCGGCTGGTTCACATGCTCATTCATTGCCGCCGTGATGGAAATATAGTACATCCCGGCACCATAATACTCATTGAGCTCGTCTATGGCAAAATTGACAATGTAAGCCATTCCGCCCACTATCTCATCAAACTTTAACCACACCGTCACCGCAAGCCCCGCTATGAGCACAATTCTCGCGAGAATGCGCCATATCAGCTTACATTTGTGCTTTAAAATATACATAAATACGGCAATCAGTGTTCCGCACGCTGCTCCTAATGCACTAAATCCAATAGGAAGCGTGACTGTCGCATATATCTGCATGAACTGCCATGCCGTGATTATCGAAGCACCGACGGCGACGGCGTACAGTATGATTATCGAACCGATTTTCTTTGTGCTTTTCATGCCATATCACCTCCCGACGATACGAGCACGGTCTCACACGAAATCGACTCAAGCTTATCCTCACAGTCCTCGGGAAGATATAAAATTACATCCGCCGCAGCCTGCTCAATGCACTCTGCAAGCTCCTCCGTCACATCGGACGCAAATATTCTCACACCGCTTATGCCGTAGACATCGGGCTTACAGCCTGCGAAGCCGTCCATCAGCTTCTCAAAGAACACATTAAGCTCATCTTCTGACGCTATGGCACACTTCTCACCGGAAGCATTCTTCTGTTCCGGCATAATATAACCCGCTATTTTTCCATTTTTTCTGATTTTTAAAAGCATCATATTGTACATGAGGTCAAGCAAATTGTCCGTTCTGTCGGTGCCGTCTTTATCCGATGAATAAAAAGCATATACCTCCTCATCGCCCTCGTCCGCCGCAAACTCCTTGACCATAAGCGTCGACATTCTGCTGCTCAGCTTGTGGTGGATGTTTTTTATGCTGTCGCCGTCGGAATACTCTCTTATGAGGCTTATCTCGGTTCCGCTCTTTTCCTTACCCTTGCCCTCGCTCTCCTGTATTCCTGTCATTGAGTAGATATAATCCTCGGCGTTAATGTCAAATAAGCGTGGCAAAGACACTATCTTCACCACGCCGGGATTTTTAATTTTGAATCTGAACACGCGGAAAAAGTCATACAGGCTTATTCCGTTCAATCCCATGCAGTAACAGCCGCAATGCTCCATCGAAGTTTTTTTTGACACAAAAGTCTCACAGCATCCGCCCACCGAAAACGTCATAGGCTTTTTTCTGTCGTCGGACATAATG
>UQZF01000120.1 GCA_900545455.1 uncultured Eubacteriales bacterium | reverse complement strand
CACTCATCCAAATATTCCTGCAGTTCTATGATACATGTGCCTTCCTTCTCGTAATACAGCAAAATTCCGATTGATAAATCGTTCTCACCGTCAACTATCTCAAAGATTTTCATATATTTTATACCTCTCAAATATCATATTCCAAATCTTATCAATAAAAATATCGGGCAGAATATTCTCCATCCCTGCAAAAATAATCCTGCTGTCGCTCTCTTTAAGCTTATTGACAAACAGCTCCCCGCTTCCTCTTATCAAATCCAGATTCTCATAGCAGGAATATCCTCCTATAAAATTCTGACACCGCTTATCCTCCATTATATCGAACTTCTCGGCTTCATCCTCCGACATACACGAATACAGCAGCGACAATCCATGGTCAAACAACGGTGCTATTCTGAGCGTGTGCGCTCTCGCATTTCTCAATACCTCAATATTGGCACCATGTCTGTCGCGGTTGAGTATGATATAATCAACCGCAATCATCCTGTCTATATATTCCTTCCAGCCGCATCGCACACAGAAATCATAATGCGATTCGCCCTTTTGTGCATTGGTGCGGTAATAATCGTTCAAAGCAATTTTACTCTCCCCACGCTTCTTAAAATCATCCGAAGCGCACAAATATGTGCTGTATCTCTTTCCCTCAAGCTCTATATCAGCATTGATGAGCTCATAACCTAAATGCTCTACTCCAAGCAAGGTGAGCAGTCTGTCAACTATTATCTCATTGACACATTCATGCCCTACAACTCCCTTAACCATATCAAAATTGGAGAGCTTGTAATATTTCTTGACCCCGTTTAATGTCGATTCGGACTTCAGAAATGTTCCCGTTGTTCCACTCGAACTCCTTATGTGTGACCATTTAAGATATGTTAAATCCTGTTTCTCTTTAATTATATTGCCTGTCATTACCCTATCGCCTCCCTTATCTTTATTTGTCGCACATCAAATACCGTGATTATATATTTATAATACATTATTATTTGTCGCGCGTCAAATATTTATTCCGTTCATGAACAGGATGCGGCTCTCGCCCGCCTGCGTTGCAAGCTCCGTCATTCTGTGCAGTATGTCATGTGTCAAGAAGCCATCTTGCTATATCATAAACAAGAATACCCTCATATTTATACATTTCATGATGGGTTCGTGCTATGATGATTTTTGTACAGCTTACCTACATACACCTCATATCCACGTCGCAGCAATTCCAAAAAAACTATATTCTCATATACATGACCATAGTCCATATTTTTTCCCTTTAAGTCATACCTCTTCGCTTCATAAAACAGAAATGAATTACACAAATAGTCTATATATTTTGATACTGTTTTCCTTGTAATAGAGCTTTTATTATTATTCAGGCAGTTGCATACATTGTTTGGGGACAAAATATTACCAATATTATCCATCATAAATTCAGACATATTCTTAAATTCTGCTTCATTACGAATTTTATACTTGTCCACTAAATCCCTTATAATAATAGTTCTATACACTTCCCGCACATAATCTTGTTTCTGCTCTTTTTCATCATATACATATGAGCCCGGCATACCACCACATACTGAATATGTTTCATATTCCATTCCCATTTTTTTAATTTAATTTATTTTATGGTAATATCCATAAATTACGCCATACACCTCGACTGCGCTCCGCTTCGTCTCGGTCACGGGCTTCGCCCTATCCAAACAGTGCCATTCGTATTCCACTTACGTTCCATACTCATGTCGCGCTGGCGCGCTATAAATACAGACAACAAAAAAGTCCTTGGAATGCAAGCATGCTCTTACAAGTAGCGTCACCTCGAAAGACTCCGTCTTTCTCGGTCGCGGCTGTCGCCGCTTACGAATAAAAAAAGGGAGAGCCGAATACAAGTAAACTTGCATCGACTCTCCCTTTTTTATCCCTACGCTGCTTGTAGCATACGCGAATATTATCTCTTTGAGAACTGTGGAGCACGACGAGCTGCCTTTAAGCCGTACTTCTTTCTCTCCTTCATTCTTGGATCTCTTGTTAAGAAGCCGTTCTTCTTGAGTACCGGACGGAAGTCTGCGTCAGCCTTGCAAAGTGCTCTTGCAATGCCGTGACGGATAGCACCGGCCTGACCTGTTGTACCACCACCGTGTACGTTAACGAGAACATCATACTTATCAGCGTTCTCAGTAGCTACGAGTGGCTGACGAACGATGAGCTTGAGTGTCTCAAGACCGAAATACTCATCGATGCTTCTCTTGTTTATTGTAATATCGCCCTTACCAGGCATAATGTATACTCTTGCGATACTGCTCTTTCTTCTACCTGTACCATAGAATTTTGCGCTTGCTGCTTTTGCCTTAGCCATTGTATTTTCCTCCTTCTTGTTCCCTTAATTAAAATGTCAATGTCTCAGGCTTCTGAGCTGCGTGATCATGCTCAGGTCCTGCATATACATGAAGCTTTGTGTACATTGTTCTTCCTAAAGGTCCCTTTGGAAGCATACCCTTAACTGCTAACTCAACAGCTCTCTCAGGCTTCTTAGCCATAAGCTCTCTGAGTGTTGTCTCCTTCATGCCGCCAACATAGTCGGAATGATTGAAGTAAATCTTCTGGTCTAACTTCTTACCTGTAACCTTAACCTTGTCAGCGTTAACGATGATTACATAATCACCTGTGTCAAGGCTTGGTGTAAATGTAGGCTTATTCTTACCTCTAAGTACTGCTGCAACATTAGCTGCAAGACGGCCTAATGTATATCCTGTAGCGTCAACTACATACCATTTTCTTTCAATTGTTGATGGACTAGCCATAAATGTGTTCATTGGTCAACCTCCTTGAAATTTTCAAAAGCGTATATTGATTCAAACATATAGGATGTCATCGGCGATAAGACCGATAACGTGCCGTATAATCGGCGAAAGTATATAGTAAAATGTCGTACCGGGGCTTTGGCTAGACACTTACTTTCGTACTGTCACAGTTTTACATTATATAATAGGTCGTCCCTGATGTCAACGTCTTTTTGAGATTTTTATGCAGTTTTTTCAAACTTATCCACAAAAAATCTTTTTCAGATAAATCTTATCAACAGCATATAGCAGATTGTCCCCCCGAGGATGCTTATGAGCGTGTTGTGCTTCCATTTGTAGGTGGCAAATACAACCGCTGCTGCTATGGCTGCAGGGATTCCCTCATACACGGGCGACTTTACGACGCCCTTAAAGCAGTATACGATAAGCACCGCCATTATCGCCGAAGGAAGAATACGTCCGAGCGCTTCAAGCCTGGGCGGAAGCTTCTTTTTACCGTTGAACACGATAAAGGGCACGGCTCTCAGTGCAAATGTTATCACAGCGGATATGAGGATTGCAAGAATAATATATTCAGTGTTCATTTGCGCTCCTCCTTCTCCCTTTTATCCCCGACTGTGCCAGTGAAAATAAGTATGGCGGACACTATTATAAGCGCCGGGAGCATGAATGCCGACTGCCCGAATATGAGCAGGCAGATAATTCCGACCGCAAGCCCGATTAGCGCGGGATAATGCCTCTTGGTATTCTCCCACTGGTCGATGAATATTATAATGAAGAGAGCCGTCATGCAGAAATCAATACCCTCAAGCTTAAACGGGATGAGCTGACCTACGGCTCCGCCCGCGACCGCGCCGACCATCCAGCTTACCCGCGCAATGACCGCGACATAGAACATCATGTCATATCTTTCTTTTCCCTGTTCTTTTACGGTACAGTTGACGGCGTAGGTCTCGTCCGTCATCGTGTGAATCATGTACGGCAGCCTGCACCCCATCCTTTTGAAATCCTCAACAAAGCTTATCGAATAAAAAATCTGCCTGCTATTCATTAAAAGCGCCGTCACGGCTATCGTGAGAAACGACGCACCGCTGCTCAAAAAGGTTATGAGCACGAACTGAAATGCACCCGTGTACACGTTGAGGCTTGTAAACAGCGAGTAATACCACGCAAAGCCCGCCTCCTGCATCATCATTCCATACGCCATGCTCACAAAAAAATAGCTGCACATTATCGGAACCGATTTGATAATGGCAGCTTTAAACGTCCTATTGTCTTTTATCCGCGAAATACTTTTCATGAGTTCTATATCCTACCATTTTACTCGAATTTATTTTTTTATAGTATTCCACGTTTTTATAAGCCTGTCAAGTGTCCACGCGGCATTTGCGGGACTTGTGGACGGAAGCTTTTCCGCCTCGCGTCGTGTTTGCGGATAGCAGTAGCGCATATACAGCTCATACGCCTTGCCGCCATTCACATATATATTCTCTATCGGGGCACATTTGAGTATCACACCTATATCGTTCGGGACAACATTTTTGATTGAGCTGTCGCTCGAGCCCGCAATGTCGCACCTTGCGATCACATCCCAGAGCGCTATGTGGTGGGCGTGAAGAAAAGCTTTCTTTTCCTCTATGGAAAATGAATCTGCGGGGTAAGCTTTGTTTCCCTCAGCCGCATTCTCTCCCTCAAATATCTCCCACAGCACGCGCCAAAATCTGTTCTGCGGATGTCCGTAATAAAAGTTGTTCTCCCTTGATTTAACCGACGGCAGGGAGCCGAGTATGAGTACCCGGCTCCCTCCATCGTAAATCGGCTCAAATGTATGCTCTATCGTGCGATACTCCATGTGCCACCCTTTCCGAAGCGCTTACCGCTCGATGCCTGTCCGCCCTTCGTAGTTTCCTGTGATGCCTCAACGGTTGTCATCTCATTCTGTGTTGTTATTTTACGTTGAAAGCCTTGATACCCGGATATACGGCAGATGCGCCGAGCTCCTCCTCGATTCTCAAAAGCTGGTTGTACTTGGCAACTCGCTCGGAACGGCTAGGTGCTCCCGTCTTAATCTGGCAGGTGTTGAGTGCAACCGCAAGATCTGCTATCGTTGTGTCGGCTGTCTCACCTGAACGATGTGAGGATATTGCAGTGTAGCCTGCCTTGTGAGCCATCTTGATTGCCTCAAGTGTCTCGGAAACGGAACCAATCTGATTGAGCTTTATGAGGATTGCGTTTCCTGCTCCAAGCTCAATACCCTTTGCAAGTCTCTCCGTGTTGGTTACAAAGAGGTCATCGCCGACAAGCTGAACCTTATCGCCAAGTCTCTTTGTGAGCTTCTGCCAGCCTTCCCAATCTTCCTCGTCGAGTCCGTCCTCGATGGAAATAATCGGATACTTGTCGCAGAGTGCTGCCCAGTGCTCAATGAGCTGCTCGGATGTGTACTCCGTGCCTGCCTTAGGAAGCTTGTAATAGCCCTTGCCCTTCTCGCTCTTCCACTCTGAGGAAGCCGCATCCATGGCAATTCGGAAATCCTTACCCGGCTCATAACCTGCCTTCTTAACAGCCTCAAGTATTGTCTCTATAGCCTCCTCGTCGGACTTGAGTGCAGGTGCAAAGCCTCCCTCATCACCGACAGATGTAGCAAGTCCGCGTGACTTGAGGATTGATGCAAGTGCGTGGAACACCTCGGCACACCATCTTAAACACTCCTTAAATGAAGGTGCTCCTACAGGCATAATCATGAACTCCTGGACATCAAGTCCCGATGAGAGCGCATGGCATCCTCCGTTTACAATATTCATCATAGGAACAGGAAGTCTGTTGCCCGATATACCGCCCAAGAAACGATAAAGCGGAATGTCAAGTGATATGGCTGCCGCTCTCGCCGTCGCTATTGAAACCGCAAGAATCGCATTTGCTCCGAGCTTTGACTTATCCTTCGTTCCGTCAGCCTCAATCATAGCCCTGTCAACTGCATATATGTCAGATGCGTCAAGACCTGTGACCGCATCGTTTATAATCGTGTTAATGTTCTCAACTGCCTTTAAGACACCCTTTCCGAGGTATCTTGACTTGTCTCCGTCGCGAAGCTCAAGTGCCTCGAACTCACCTGTGGATGCACCGCTCGGAGCAGTTCCTCTGCCGACTGTGCCGTCCGCAAGATATACCTCAGCCTCGACAGTAGGATTTCCTCTCGAGTCCAATATTTCCCTTCCGATAACCTTCTCAATCTCAAAATAATTCATAGACATTACGCCTCCTGTTAAAATTACCTCCCCGGAAGGGCCAGACAAACCCTTCCGAAAGAAGTTTTACATGATTATTCACAAGTTAGTATTATCTAACCAAAGTTATAGTATACTATCTCGCTGTAATTGTCAAGAATTAACCGAGCCATTTTTTCAGAATTTCGGTGAGCTTGTCGAACTCCAGCGGCTTTGCAATATGTTCGTTCATGCCTGCTGCCTGTGCAGCCTCCACATCCTCAATGAAGGCATTCGCCGTCATGGCGATAATCGGAACCTTCCCTGCGTCCTCTCTGTCAAGCTTTCGTATATTTCTTGCTGCATCGTAGCCGTTCATGACGGGCATCTGTATATCCATGAAAATAAGCCCGTAATATCCCGGCTCACTCTGAACAAAGCGTTCCACAGCTTTCCGTCCATTATCGACAATCTCCACGTTCACCCCTGTTATCCCTATAAGTTCCGCGGCAACCTCCGCATTTCTCTCATTGTCCTCAACAAGAAGAATGTTCTTTTCGCTGTACAACCCGCAGTTCTTCTCATACAGGGTATTATTGCCTGTTTTTCTGTCGTTAATTCCGATTTTCCCATAACTTCCGTCTGTAGTCTTAAGAAAAACCGTCACAGTAAATTTTGACCCCTTATTCACTTCACTCTCAACCTGAATTGTTCCGTTCATCATCTCAACTATGCTCTTCGAAATCGAAAGTCCAAGTCCTGTTCCCTCTATTTTATTAATTCTGGTATCTTCCGCCCTTGAAAACGGTTCAAATATGTTCTCCATATATTCCGGAGTCATGCCGATTCCATTATCCTCAAAAATAAGTTCATAACAGCAAAACTTAGGTATCCTTGATGCTTTCTCACTAAGAATAACCTTTATCCTGCCATATTCAGGAGTATATTTCACGGCATTTCCAAATAAGTTCATGAACACCTGCTGAAGCCGCTGAGAATCAGCCTCAACGATTCTGTGCTGTACCTGCTCAAAATCCGTCTCTACAATATGATGCTTCTTCTGTGCAACCGCTTTCGACATATCAATGAGATTGTACATCATCTCCACAATGTCAAATATATCATCGGCAAGATTAAAATTTCCCGATTCTATCTTGCTCATGTCAAGCACTTCATTGAGAAGCCCGAGGAGATGCGAGCTTGACATCTGAATCTTTTTCAGGCAGTCAGACACTTTCGCCTTATCATCTATGTACACCTGTGCAATTGTAGTCATTCCCATAATTGCATTCATGGGAGTCCTTATATCATGGCTCATCCTTGACAGAAAATCCGACTTAGCCTCATTCGCCTGCTTTGCCGCTTCATAAGCATCCATAAGCGATTTCCTCGAGTTGTATTCCTCAAGCCTTACCTTCGTTACATCCTTAACATTGCAGTGCGCTATGATATCCCCATCAACACCGTCCCTTACAATCAGAATTGTCTGTCGGAGTATCCTTATCGGATTTCTGCTCATGAGCTTTGACTGGAACTCATGTACAATTTCCGCTTTGCCGTTCAGAAAGGCTTCTAAAAGACTGCTTCTGTTATATATGCTCTTAAATGTCTCCCTGTCCTGTGGCGACACCATCTTTTCCGACCATTTTTCGGCAAAATCATCAAAACAGCATGGTGCTTTAAGTCCTACCTGCTTCAACAGTTCAACTTTTTTGCCGTTGATTGTCTCATATATCTCGTCCTCAACAAGATTTTTTGAGAGATTCACCTGATAAACCATGATGGCACCCGACACAATTGCCTGTCTGTACTGTTCCTCAATGCTCAGGCTTTTTCTCAGATGCTCATTTATCCTCTCAAGGCGGCGCTTTCTCTCAATCTCATTTTTCTTTCTTTCATCAATAATTGAGAGCATTATCACGACCATAAGTTCATTTGGATTGTCTGTCGCCGCCACTGCCCTAAGTTCTGTCCAATGTCTTCCGTTTGAAAGCTGCTGTTCGGCTTCCACATTTACAGGGTCATCACTAACCGAAAAATGTTGTCTCAGTGCGTCCGCACTAAAGCTTGCCTCCACCGCCGGCCTGTATTCATAGAGCACTTTTTCCATTACATAATTGTATATCGCATCATATTTAACGTATTTAGGAAGCGGCACATCAACCGAAGCACCGACGAACAGCTCACAATCATTGTGAGTGATGTCGGCATAAGCAATGCATATATATGAATTACTCATAGCCGAAAAATAGCATTTTTCTCTATTTGAATCTTCTTGGCACGTTGTTCATCAGCTTCTATATTTTTTGCGCTCATATATACGCAGTCGACTTTGCCGTTCTCATCCATCGTCGGCGTGAGAATTATCTTAAACGCCTCAGGCAGACCTGTATCACCGATAACATGCACAATAAAATCAATTTCCTGTCTGAGCTTTCCAAGGCTTTGCAGACTCATCTGCCATCTGAAATATTCATAATCCTGACAGTATATCCTCTTAGCGGCAATCGAATCAATTGTCTCCTCATAATTATATTTCTCACCCACGGACATAGCATAATTTCTGTCATACATGACAATGACTTTACCTGATATAAGGTCAATCTCCCAGCATATATCCATAAACCCCATCATATTATGAAAAAGTGCTCGATTATATCTGTAGCGG
>UQZF01000119.1 GCA_900545455.1 uncultured Eubacteriales bacterium | reverse complement strand
GCCTTTCACCGAGAGATAATACTCCGGAGGCCACACTTCGCGCCGCGACAAAAAATGTTCCGGGCATTGCGGAAGCAGTACGCGCCTACAGTATGAAGATAACACCAAGGGCGATGCTGAGCAGGGCGGTAAGCGTTATGAGAAACCGTACATTGATAATCAATCTTCCGGGCAGTCCTAAAGCCGTTAAGGAGAGTCTTGAATTCCTTCTTCCGGTTCTTGAACACGGAATTGGGATTATGAAGGGTGAAGCAGGCGAATGTGCGAGAAAATAGCATTGAATATTGGAGGCAAATTATGAATATCAATAATCTGGCTAACAATTTAGAGCGCTTCGGGGAAGTCGGGACGATAATTGTAAAAAATGACGGAACGGTATCAAGGCGGTCAGAGGAGATTGTAAGTGAACATTTCATGGATGTTGTGGTGGATGAAAAGCTTGCAGCACGCCTTGTGTGTACGCCGGACAACCTTGTTGAACTTGTGATGGGCAGGCTTCTGACGGAGAATATAGTAAGCTCTGCGGATGATGTGGAACATATATATATATGTGAGGAGGGCAGAAGAGCGAAGGTTTTTCTGAAGCCTGAGGTATGTGCGGTGCTTGAACCGACATATAAGCTTGAACCGACCTGCTGCACAGGAAATAAGATTTTTTTACAGAATAGATTTATTAAAGAAAAAAAAGATAGTACGGCAGCGGAAAAACAGCTCCGAAATAAGGATAAGCCTGAAGGTACATTCTGGAAAAAAGAATGGATTTTCGAGCTTGCAAAGAATTTTGCAGAAGGTGCTTTTTTGCACAGCAGGACTAAAGGGACGCATAGTTGTTATCTGAGTGTGAAGGGAAGGACGGTATTTGCCGCAGAGGATATCGGGAGACACAATGCACTTGATAAGGTGATTGGGTATGCGGCCCTGCATGGGATATTGTATGAGGACTGTATTGTGTTCACATCGGGGCGTGTGCCGACGGATATGATTGTTAAGGTACTTTCGGTCGGTATACCTGTAATGGTATCTAAAGCGGTTCCGACGGATGAAGCTATCAAAATGGCAGAGGAAAATGGATTGACACTTATATGTCGTGCATGGCCGGACAGTTTCGAAATATACACGGGAGAGTTTCCTGATAGCGGACTTTGTTAATTTATTATTTAAATTGTTTTTAGCATGCAGGTATTGTAAAATAGAAAAATGTACTAAAACAAATACATGAATTTGATGTGGTGGTTAAATTACTAAATGCATTGGAGGTTTTTATGTACTCTGAAAAAGTAATACAAAAGAATGAAATGAATGAAAAGACAACCAAATTTCTTGACAAATTTGTCAAGCGTGTCAAGGCAAATCCGCCCGGTGTGTGCCCTATTGCCGTGCAGCTTGCCTTCTTGCAGAGCGCCAGAAGCCAGACCTGCGGTAAATGTGTACCTTGCAGGGATGGTCTTGAACAGGTAGAGAATATGATGCGGCTGATACTTGACGGTAAGGCGGATATGGAGACTTTTGACAATATGGTTCAGCTTGCACAGATGATTCAGGACACTGCCGACTGTGCAATAGGATATGAGGCTGCCAATATTGTTTTACAGAGCGTGGAGCTTTTCCATGATGAATATATGAGTCATATTGGAAGTCACAGATGCAAGGAAGAGATAGGACAGAAGGTACCTTGTATATCTTATTGCCCGGCGAACGTTGATATTCCGGGATATATCGCCTTGATTGGCGAGCATCGCTATGCTGATGCAATCAATCTTATCCGCCATGATAACCCGTTCCCTACTGCATGTGCGTTTATCTGCGAACATCCATGTGAGGAGAAGTGCCGCAGGGATCTTATTGACAGTCCTGTAAATATCAGAGGACTCAAGAAGTTTGCTGTGGATCAGTTAGCAGCGGATCAGGTGAAGGTTCCTCCATGCAATGTATCTACCGGCAAGAGGGTTGCAATTGTCGGTGGTGGGCCATCAGGTCTTACTACGGCTTATTTTTTGTCGTTGATGGGACATAAGATAGTTGTGTTCGAGGAGAGGGAGAAGCTCGGCGGTATGCTAAGATACGGAATTCCTAACTACCGTCTGCCGAAGAACCGCCTTGACGAGGATATCAACGCGATACTTTCTACGGGCAATATTGAAGTCAGATATAACACTGCAATCGGCAGGGATATTACCATGGAGCAGCTTTTAGAGGAATATCAGGCGGTATATATTGCGATAGGTGCACAGGCCGGAAAGTCTGTAAGGGTAGAAGGTGTTGACAGCAATGGTGTATACTCGGCGGTTGATATGCTCGGTGAAATAGGCCGAGGAAATCTACCGGACTATACCGGCAAGAGAGTGGTTGTTGTGGGTGGTGGAAATGTTGCAATGGATGCGGCGCGTTCCGCTATACGCTGCCATGCCAAGGAGGTTACGATAATCTACCGCAGAAGACAGGTGGACATGACGGCGCTTCCGTCTGAAATACAGGGTGCTATTGAGGAAGGTGTTGAACTTCTTACATTGAACGCACCGGTCAGAATAAAGTCTGACGAGAACGGAAATGTCAGTGCATTTGTGGCGCAGCCTCAGATGATCAATGTGTATGACCGTCAGGGCAGACCATCCTCAATCAGTGCCAATAAGCCGGAGATAGAAGTTCCTTGTGAGATTGTGCTTATGGCAATAGGACAGGACATAGTTTCCGAGAGCTTTGAAAAGTACAGCGTTAACCCTAGAAGAAAGACATTTGAGACATTAGATACAACCAGACTTAAGGGATATGACAGGATATTTGCCGGTGGTGACTGCGTATTCGGGCCGGCCACGGTTATCAAGGCAATCGGGGCAGGAAAAATTGCAGCTTTGAACATTGATGAATATCTCGGCTATCACCATAAGTATCTTGATGATATCAAGATACCTGAACCTAAAGAGAATGACAGAACACATTATGGAAGGGTTCATCTGACAGACCGATCTGCAAGAGAGAGAAAATACAATTTTGAACCGATTGAGAACGGCATGTCGTTCGATGAGGCTATGCAGGAATGTGGCAAATGCTTAAGATGCGACCACTTTGGATGCGGAGTAGTGGAAGGGGGCAGAGTATAATGGAGACGACGAAGATGATTAAGCTTACAATAGACGGAACAGAACTTGAAGTGGACTCTTCCCTTACCATACTTGAGGCGGCTGCGAAGGCTGATATCAAAATACCGACACTCTGCTATCTGAAAGAGGTTAACGAAATAGGTGCCTGTAAAATGTGCGTTGTGGAGGTTGAAGGAAAGAACCATCTGGTCACCTCCTGCAATACCAAGGTAGCAGAGGGGATGAATATCCTCACAAGATCCGAAAAGGTAGTAAAGAGCCGCAGACAGGTGCTCAATCTCCTGCTTGCCAATCACGATGTACGTTGTTTTTCGTGCAGCAAGTCCGGTGACTGCCGCCTTCAGGATCTTTCAAATGAGTATGGAATAACAAAATCCTGTTATGAGGGGAATGCGGCACGGTTTGACGCGAAGAAGGAAAATCCGTTCCTTACATATTATCCTGAACTGTGCATTAACTGCCAGCGTTGTGTGAGCACCTGTAATAAAGTGGCATGCAACGGAACCATGCATAATGAGAAGATTGGAACCAGAACCCTTATAGATGCACCATTCGGGCCTGACTGGAAGGAGACAGACTGTGAATCATGTGGTAATTGTGCAAGAGTCTGCCCTACAGGTGCGCTTGTTGCAAAGAACAGAAAGAACTATCAGGTTGGTAAGGTTGAGAAGGTACTGACTACATGTCCACACTGTGCTACAGGCTGTCAGTATTATCTTATCGTAAAAGATAACAGAATTGTGGATGTGGAACCTGCAAATGGCCCATCCAACAAGAATCTTCTATGTGTAAAGGGAAGATTCGGCTCATTTAATTTTGTACATTCACCTGAAAGACTTAAATATCCTCTCATAAAGAATAAAGAGACAGGGGAGTTTGAGAGAGCAAGCTGGGATGAGGCTCTTGACCTTATAGCGTCTAAGTTCAAGGAAATAAAGAAGCAGTATGGTTCCGATTCTCTTGCCGGATTTGCCTGCTCACGTTCACCGAATGAGGACTGCTATATGTTACAGAAGATGGTACGCTGCGCATTCGGAACGAACAATGTTGATAATTGTGCGCGTGTATGCCATTCAGCTACGGTTGCCGGACTTGCAATGACACTTGGCTCAGGTGCTATGACCAACCCTATTTCAGATATAACGAATGATGTGGATGTGATTATGCTTGTCGGTTCTAACCCGGAGGAGGCACATCCTGTTATCGGAATGCAGATTCGTCAGGCAGTCGAGAGGGGAACAAGACTTATTGTTGTAGACCCGAGAGATATAGGACTGTCAAAGAGAGCAGACATACATCTGAAGCTGAAGCCGGGCACAAATGTTGCCTTTGCCAACGGAATGATGAATGTTATTATCAATGAGGGCCTGGCAGATGAGGAATTTATAAAGAACCGGACAGAGGGATTTGAAGAACTTAAAGAGATTGTCAAGGAGTATACTCCGGAGAGGGTGGCTAAGATATGTCATATCGACCCTGATCATCTCAGGGAGGCTGCGCTCATGTACGCAAAGGCGAAAAAAGCTCCTATTATCTACTGTCTTGGTGTTACGGAGCACTCTACCGGAACAGAGGGTGTTATGTCCATGTCCAACATGGCAATGCTTGTGGGCAAGCTTGGAAAATCAGGCTGTGGCGTTAATCCTCTCAGAGGACAGAATAATGTTCAGGGAGCATGTGATATGGGTGCTCTTCCGGGAGATTTTCCGGGATACCAGAAGGTTACCAATCCTGAGGTTGTTGCCAAGTTTGAACGTGCATGGGGGGTTAAGCTCAGCAATAAGCCGGGAGTACATGCTACAGATGTGTTCCCAGCCGCAATCCGCAAGGAGATAAGAGGCTTATTCATATTCGGAGAGGATCCGATTGTGACGGATGCTGACCAGAACCATATAAAGAAGGCATTGCAGAGTCTGGATTTTCTGGTTGTCTCGGATCTGTTTATGACAGAGACAGCGCAGTATGCGGATGTGGTATTGCCGGGTACAAGCTATGCAGAGAAGGAGGGAACCTTCAGCAATACGGAGCGCAGGGTACAGAGAGTTAGAAAGGCGGTACAGCTAGAAGGTGAGATGCGTCTTGATACGGATATATTTATCGACCTGATGAACCGTATGGGATATAAGCAGCCATACATGACATCTGAGGAGATTATGGATGAGATTGCTTCTGTAACACCAATATTTGGTGGCATCAGCCATAGAAGACTTGACAGGGGAGAGAGCATACAGTGGCCATGTCCCGATAAGAATCATCCGGGAACACCGATTCTTCATGTCGGTAAGTTCTCAAGAGGTCTTGGCTGGTTCTATCCTGCTGAATATGTGCCGAGTGCGGAACTTCCTGATGAGGAATATCCTTTTATAATGATGACAGGACGTATTCTGTATCATTACAATACAAGGGCAATGACAGGTAAAACACCGGGTCTTATGGAGAAGGAAGGTCATTCATTCATTGAGATGAATACTGAGGACGCAGTAAGACTTGGCATTGCCAATGGCGAGAAGGTAAGAGTATCATCGAGAAGAGGAAGCATAATATCTACAGCAAGAGTCGGCGAGAAGGTATCGCCTAAGGAGACATGGATGCCGTTCCATTTTCCGGATGGCAACGCTAATGTGCTGACCAATGCTGCACTTGACAAATATGCGAGAATACCTGAGTATAAGGTATGTGCGGTCAGAGTCGAAAAATTGCAGGAACATATTGAACAATAAAAGCTTGAATTCCAGATAAGAGGCGCAGGGAGAATTAAAAATCCCTGCGCTTTATAAGATAGATGCCGGCATTATCCGGTCGGTTATCAGCAGCCTTGGTGATGCGGCACACAGATTAGATATATGTAATTTGCGCAATGAAAATAATATATTCATACTGTTTTAAATAGGAGTTAAATAACATTGTGTGATACTTATGAAAATTATATTGGCAGATTGATTAAAGCTGAGAGAATAAGGCGCGGATTGAAGATAACCGAAGTATGTGACGGTATATGCAGCGTAGGCGCCTATGCGAAGCTTGAAGCCGGGGAGTATGCGGGCGGAATACATGTCCTCAGGGCGATTTGCCAGCGCCTGGGAATGAATATAGTCGGCAGTGCCGGGCTTCTTGAAGGTGATGAAGAGTGGAGCTTTACGACAATGTGCGGTCTGCTTGACAGGTACAGCGGGCCACTATACAGAACAGGGTGCAGCTATATCTTGATGAGCGGGATTAGCTGAATAAATAGTTTATTATTTTTTAATTGCAAATATTCTCCATATCATATATAATGATATAAGTTTTAGCCGGTTCACACAAAATATTTCCGGTCAAGGAGGAAAAAATGGTATTATTAGAGTCAGCAGGCGGAGCTTCATCAATCCTTTTATTAGTAGGATATATTATTTTCTTTGTTGTACTTATGTACTTTATCGCAATCCGTCCACAGAAGAAGCAGCAGAAGCAGCTCAATGAGACACTTGCCTCAATGGAGGTTGGTGACAGCGTTCTCACAACAAGCGGTTTCTATGGAGTTGTTCTTGATATCACAGATGATGTTGTAATTGTAGAGTTCGGTAACAACAAGAACTGCCGTATCCCTATGCAGAAGACAGCTATTGTCCAGGTTGAGAAGCCGGAGAAGTAAGCTTATTCGTTATAGTGGTTAGGCGTGATAAAATACACCTTTGGTGCTATGGTGGCACTGAGGGTGTTTTTTAATGTATGAAAAATTGATTGTCAGCTTTAATACAATAGAGTAGGTTTTTGATTTTATCAATAGTCGGGGAATGTAAATTTGAAAATGAAAAAATCAACAAGGAAATCTATGATACTTTGATTAGACGAGGAAAGCTTATAGCTGCAAAATATAAGGTTACAAAGTATATTTTATTTTCATTATCCGGGTATACGGATTGGTTTGAATCCTTGTCGGATGGTGATGTACAATTACTTACACTGGATTCGCTCTATGAGTAGTATAAAACCACTGCGTAAATCTTGATGTATTTTAATCAAATATATGTTATAATCGTAACTTGAAAATAAAAATAACTTGATGTACCATAATTAGAAAAGCAAAATAGACAGCCGGATACATAAGCAAGGCAGTGATTTGGAGGTATGCTATGGAATTTAATGTGACACTTATTCCCGGAGACGGAATCGGACCTGAGATTGTGCGGGAGGCGCGAAAGGTCTTAGACAGGGTGGCAGAAAAATATGGACACAGATTTACATATAAGGAAGTGCTTATGGGTGGTTGTTCGATAGATGCTTATGGAGTTCCGCTCACAGATGAAGCGCTTGCCACGGCAAAGGCTTCGGATGCGGTTCTTCTCGGCGCGGTTGGCGGAAGAGTAGGCGTGGATAGCTGGTATGAGCTTCCCCCTAATAAGAGACCTGAGGCAGGACTTCTTGCAATCAGAAAGGGACTTGAGCTTTTTGCAAATTTAAGACCTGCATACCTGTACAGCGAACTTAAGGGTGCATGCCCTCTCAAGGAGGAGGTTGCCGATAAGGGCTTTGATATGATTATCGTCAGAGAGCTCACAGGCGGTCTTTATTTCGGAGAGAGAAGCACAAAGGAAGTTGATGGTGTTGTGACAGCGGTCGATACACTCAAGTACGATGAGAATGAGATAAGAAGAATTGCAATCAAGGCATTCGAGATTGCGATGAAGAGAAATAAGCACATTATCAGTGTAGACAAGGCGAACGTCCTTGACACATCGAGACTCTGGAGAAAGATTGTTGCCGAGGTTTCTAAGGACTATCCGGAGGTTAAGGTTGAGGATATGCTTGTCGATAACTGTGCAATGCAGCTTGTCAAGGACCCGGCACAGTTTGATGTGGTTCTCACTGAGAACATGTTCGGTGATATCCTTTCGGATGAAGCGAGTATGATAACAGGCTCCATCGGAATGCTCTCATCAGCAAGCCTTGGAGCGGGCAAGCTTGGTCTTTATGAGCCTAGTCACGGTGCTGCTCCGGACATTGCAGGACAGGATAAGGCAAATCCTATTGCAACAATCCTTTCAGCGGCTATGATGTTACGCTACTCATTTGACCTTGACAAGGAGGCGGCTGCGGTTGAGTCTGCGGTCAAGAGCGTTATCGCAGAGGGATACAGGACGGTCGATATCATGGCAGAGGGAATGAAGCAGGTAAGTACAACACAGATGGGTGATCTTATAGCCGAAAGAGTATAGTGCGGAAAAATAAAAATAGTAATTTATATCCATATTTTAAAAATTCAGTAGATTAAAGTCTGAAAGTATGCTATAATAAATCAATCTTTTATCTATTTTTATACATGCAATTTGTTTTAGAGCGAAAATAAATTGCTTTTACGGCGGATTAGAAATCACATTCGTGAATTTTTTATCGCCTCTTTGCAACAAGTCGCTCAGAAAAGAGGATTAGTATATTATGAGAAGTGATGCAGTTTTCAAGGGAACACAGCAGGCCCCACATCGTTCCCTGTTTAATGCGCTGGGACTTACTGAGGAGGAGATGAACAGACCGCTTATCGGTATTGTCAGTTCCTACAATGAGATTGTTCCGGGTCATATGAATATTGATAAATTGGTCGAGGCTGTCAAGCTTGGCGTTGCAATGGCAGGCGGTACACCGAGAGTGTTCCCGGCTATCG
>UQZF01000118.1 GCA_900545455.1 uncultured Eubacteriales bacterium | reverse complement strand
AATAAATGTGCTACAATAAAGTGTAAATGGTTTTTAAGCCGAATATAGTAAAAAAATAAAGGATTTTTTGATGGGAAAATATGATTTTATTGAGATAGAAAAGACGGACTCACGCTACAGGGAGGTTTTCGGCGCGGTCGTGGGACTCGCAAAGACCTGCGGTAATAATCCGTATACCGATGAGACGATTAAGCTCATGTGCGACACGCTGTCAGAGCTTAATAGTACTGAAAATATCGTTAATGATAAGCTGCGTTGCGACGAAAAGACGGCGGAGCAGATGCTTGAGAGGCTTCACGGGGAGAAGTACAACATATCCCCGGGCTGTGCCGTGTGTCAGGCGAGATGCGGGAATACGGACGATTACGACATAAGTCTTATTTTGGATGAGGAACCCGTGAAGCTCGAGATTAAGGAAAAGCTCATCCGCTGTGTGACTGCGATGGCAGAGGCGGCGGGAAGGGATACGGCACTGTGCGCCGATGATGAGTTCAGGCTTGTGTTTACGGGGGCACTCACGGTACTCTCCTACGATATGTCCGTGAAGGAACTTGAGAATGCCTTGGAGCAGGCAGAAAAATGGGACGTGGAGGAATGATATGATTACCATACATTTGATTGGCGATTCGCTTGTGACCGCCTACGGAAGTGATGAAGAGAATATTTTAGGCGGATGGGGCGACCATCTGGGCTGTTTTTTTGATGAGGAAAAGGTTGTCGTGCGCGACTATGCGCAGGCGGGAAGAAGCACGAGAAGCTTCTTGAATGAGGGACGTTTTCTCGACGATGAGAGATTCGGAACGACGGATTTTCCGTATCTTGGACCTGTGTACCCTAAGATTAAGCCGGGCGATTTTGTTTTTATCGAGTTTGGACATAATGATGATGACAGCAGGGAGAAGGTGAATCTCTTTGACAGAATGACACCGCTCGGCGAGCCTGACGAGAACGGCATATATCCTACGTTTGAGCCGAAGGAGTACATGAAGGTATCCAATAAAGTGATGCCTGAGAGCTACCCGAAGCTTATGAGGGAGTCGGGGATTTCGGAGGACGAGATTCCGGCTCTTATTGCGAAGGGCATGGAGCTCATGCCGCGATACGGAAGTCTGCACTATTCGTATGACTGCGGTGCGACCTACAAGGGGTATTTAAAGTTCTATGTGGATGCGGTCAGATACAAGGGTGCGTATCCCGTGCTTGTGACGCCGACGAGCAGACTGAAGATGGTGGACGGAAGGATTATTCCATTTGCGGGGCATCACGGAAACAGGGATGCTTTCGGAGCATTTCCGAGAATCAGGGCAGTATGGCAGCTTGCAAAGGAGCTTAATGTCCCTGTGATTGATTTGTTCGGCTACAGCAGAAGCGTGTTCGAGTATCTCGGCTACGACAAGGCAACTTATCTTCAGAGCATAACCGACGAGGACGGCGTGCTTATCGGCGGCGTGAGAATGGGAAAGCCGGGAAGCTGGCCCGTGGATTACAACGAGAGAAGAGAGAGCGGAAAGTTCGGCGGGTTTGACGACACGCACCAGAACCGCTTCGGCTCTTACCTTTTTGCAAGATTTATTGCAAAAAATACGGCAGGACTTGAGCATTTTCCAAAAGATGCGCTTCTTGACGTGCCGACGAAAGTCACGGTGTGTCCCGACGGGTTAAAAAATGAGCGCGAAGCACTTTTCGGATTGGAGGATAATTATGGCAGCAACGAACTGTGATATGTGCAGTTATTATGTATATGATGAGGAGTCGGAGTGTTATGTGTGTGACATGGATTTGGATGAGGACGATCTCGTCAAATTCCTTCAGGGCACGAACGACGCCTGCGCTTACTTTTCGATGAACGACGAGTATGCGGTGGTAAGAAAACAGATGTAAGCTTTTAACGCTTATTATTGTAAAAGTATTCAAAGAAGAAGAGGTAATTTATGTTTCATATAATTTCAGATGGTTCCTGTGACTTAGGCACGGAGCGCGCAAAAAAATATAATATTGATGTCGTACCTTTCTATGTCTCGTTTGATGAGAAGCAGTATGACAGAGAGATTGTGGATATAGGAATCCGCGATTTCTATGAGAGAATGGTAAGGGACAAGGGCGTATATCCTAAGTCGTCAATGCCGTCTGTGGATGACTATGTGAAGGCATTCATGCCTTATGTAAAAAACGGCGAGGAGATTCTCTGCCTCTGCATAACGACGAAGTTCTCGGGCTCCTACAACTCGGCGATGAACGCGAAGAACATGATTCTTGAGGATTATCCTGACGCGGTTATCGAGGTCATGGACACGCAGGTCGACACGGTCTTGCAGGGAATATTCACGCTTGAGGCTGCAAGGATGCGCGATGCGGGCTGGAGCCTTTCTGACACGGTCAAGAGACTCTATGAAATGATACCTCATTCGAGAATACTTTTTACGGTCGGCTCGATGGATTACCTCGTGCACGGCGGAAGAGCGGGAAAGACAGCGGGAATAATCGCGGGAACGCTCGGACTCAAGCCGATGATAATTCTCAAAGAGGGCGAAATCTTCTCAGGTGGAATTGCGCACGGCAGAAAGAAATCCATGTTAAAGGTCATCGACCTCATGCACAAGTACTTTGTGGAGACGGGCGAGAGCATTGACGACTATGTGATTGTCGTCGGCTTCGGCTACGATGAGGAGGAGGCTGTGCGCTTCCGCAACATGGTTCAGGCTGACACGGGAAGAAACGACATCGACATATTCCAGATAGGTGCTACCATAGCGGTTCACACGGGACCTTATCCGCTTGGAGTGGGAATACTCAGGAAAGCCTTCTAAGGAGGATAACATGTTCATAAAGGAAGATAACACTTACAATGATATAAGAGAGAAGTCGTTAAACCAGTGGCTTGACGAGTTAGAGAAGCATGAGGATGTAGCTGTGCGCGGAGGCGTGAAGCTCACCCGCGAGTATGTGCAGTATCTAAAGGATGAGATAGCAAGGCTTAAAAGCGAGAATGAATTGAAGAACAGCTACCTCAAAAAGGTTTCATTACAAAAAAAGTCCGTTTCGTTACATTGAGCTTAAATTCCCATTATTTCAGGCGATATAAAAAGTAGAAAGTGAAGGAGGTAATGGGAATGAGAATCACGAATCAGATACTTTCCAATACGGCATTAAAGGGCGGCATGACCTTCCAAAGAAGGACGCTGCTTGACATGTTAGGCAGCAGCTCCACAACCTTTAAGAGCAGTGCAAGCTCGTATAAGACGAATAAGACTGATTACAGCAAGCTCGACAACGCTTCGCAAAAGCTTAAAGAGAGCACGGAGAAGCTTTCGGCTACGGGCGAGAAGTCTCTGTTTGCGAAGGCAGCGGAGCGCGACAATAAGGTGGCTTTTTTGAGGCTCAGAAGGAGAACCTAAAGAACATGGACTCACTCGATATGGAAGACATCGCAAAAAAGCTTGAGCTTTTCCACTCCCACGAGGACAGCATTGCGGCGGCGAAGCAGGAATACAACAGCTCACAGATGTTCCACAACTTGGACGAGTCGGGTGATGGCATGCTCTCCGAGATAATGGATTCGATTGACGCGGCGGAAGCTGTTAAGCTTAAAGGCGAATACAGACTGTTTGACGTGAAAATTTAGTAAAAAAATGGTATGTGAAAATCAGATATGCTCCCTGTTTGTTTGAGAAGGAGCATATCTGATGTAGAAATACGTTCACATACCATTTTTTTATGCTTCCGATTTGGCTTTCCCGAATTTCACCGACGGTCTGTAAACCATGAGCGCGATGAATACTTGTGTGGAAAAAATATGCGGTGTTCGGGAAGGCGGCGGAGGCGTTCAGAGAGAAAGCAGTGAAATGTCAATGATTAAATTTCTTTGTCTCGTTTATGAGTCTTGTTATATCTCCTGATATTACAAGGCTTTTTTTGTAAAAATGTTCTCCCGCCGGGGTGAGCGAAAAAGTGCGGTTGTGACGCTCTAGGAGCTTAACGCCAAGCTCGTCCTCAAGCTTTTTTATCTGCTGGGAGATTGCGGACTGCGAGACATGGCACTGCTCGGCGGCGAGATAGAAGCTGCCGTTATCGACTACGGCTTGCAGGTATTCAAGCTGTCTTAAAAGCATATTAATAGTACTCCTTTACTCCGATACCTATGGTCATCCAATAATCGTCATCGTCATTTTCAGCCCATACACCGACACTTATGCCGTGAAAGCTGTAGAAATCCTCCTCGCCATCGTAAACATCCCCGTCGTTGTGCTCCGACAATATTCTTACAAGCTCATCTCTTTTGGTGTCAAAGGCGGACACTCCGTAAATATATGGCTTTAAGCCTCCGTCGTGACCTCCGAGAAATTCAATAAATTCAAGCCTGTCATTTTTATCATAATCAAGAGCTAATTCCGAATTATGATAGTAGTGGCGCTGTGTCTCGCCTCCGTATTGTTCATGAACAGCCTCAGCATTGCCAAGCAAGGCTGTAACGGTCTGTCTGTCACAGCCAAGATAAATATCTTTTCCGTCAATGACCATTTTCTCTAATGGATATAATTCTATCTGCATATATTCCTCCTTCTATCGCTTAATCCTCGTGACATGAAAGTCACAGCACTCGTCGCCATGAGCAAGTGTCTTTGTGCGGTGAAGCTGTCCGCCCTCATTCCTGTAGTTCCGCTCATCCATGTTGCAGAGGCATGGGACAAACTCAAAGCAGTTCTCTCTCTTGCCGAGCTTGCAGATGCCACATTCCGTGTAGGTGTTGTAGAATTCGTCAGTTCCCTTTTCGTATTTGAATTTCCAGTCCATCTCGTATTTTGAGGTCTGGCTCGCGATGCTTTCCTGCACCTTTTTATCCTGAACCTTGTCCGTGAACAGGGTGCATTTCTTATTTTTGTGGGCTTTTATCATAAAAGGTGAGTCAAACACGGCTGTCACCATCTCGTTCACAACATCGGGAGTAATTTTGCCCGGCTCAGCCTTGTGCAGTGAAAATACAAACGCCGCGATATAAAGATTCATTTCCAGAGAGCTTCCGCCGATGTCGGGCGTTCTTAAAAGCATCGCCTTGTATTCGGATTTTACCCTTTTTTGTAAGCCTTCATATCCATCTCCGGGTGCAGCTCTGAAAGCCTCGCGAGCGCGTGCTTGAAGCATAACAGCTCTACGGCTTTCGCATAAATTCCATACTTCAACATATTGCATCATCCTTTCAGAATACATTCGCAAATCGGGCAAATATAAGAGCATCCAAGCCCTATATCCTTTGCTGAGTATATTATACATTCATAAGTTTTACTTATCAATACGCGAAGTATAAAGAATTGATTAAAAATAAAATGAATGGAAGAAATATGTTCTATTTTTACCTAAAAAATGTTAGAATGGCTGTAGCTGCGGATGGCGGTTACAGCCATTTTTAAGTAAAACATTAATGTATAGAGCGTATATGATATATGATTTAGCGCAAAAAAATATGAGGGAGGATATGTGATGGAACAGAAAAAATTAGCCGCACTCACCTTTGACGACGGTCCTGCGGCGGGCATCACCGACAAGGTGCTTGATGTGCTTGAGGAAAATGAAATTGTGGCAAGCTTTTTTCTTATCGGGAACAATATCACCGATGATACGGCTCCTTTGGTAAAGCGCGCCCATGATATGGGATGTTCAATCGAGAATCATTCGAGAACACACAGCGCGATGCCCGATTTGAGCGAGCAGGAGATTCTCGGCGAGGTGAGCTATACCTCGGATGTTATCGAGAAGATAACGGGCGACAAACCTCAGTTTTTCAGACCTCCGTACATTGCGCTCGATAAGAGGATGTATGACCTTATCGACCTCACCTTTATATGCGGCTGCGGCTGTGAGGACTGGTTAGACGAGGTGTCGGCGGATGAGCGCGCGAGGAGGATATTGGAGCAGGCGAGACCTGGTTTTATAATTCTCATGCACGATATGCAGGGAAATGTGCAGACGGTCGAGGCAATTAAGAAGATAATTCCCGAGCTTAAAAGGCAGGGCTACGAGTTCGTGGCGATACGCGATTTGTTCAAAAAGAGCGGGGTAAAACCTGAGAGGAATAAGATATATTCGGAAGTGAATTAAAAAATACGGGTGAAAATGTCCGGATTAATTATATTGGAAGAGAGGATTGACATGGAGACAAGAGTTGAAAAAGCGGCGGAGAAAAAGATGTGCGGTTTTAATTGCGCGCAGGCGGTGGCGTGTACCTACTGCGACCTCGCGGGACTTGACGAGGAGACAATGAAGAACTTAAATCAGGGCTTTGCGGTCGGAATCGGTGTGAGCATGGAGGCGACCTGCGGCGCGATTATCGGGGCTGTGAATGTGCTCGGAGCAATCAACAAGAATCCGCAGAAAACGATGAAGAGCGCAAGAAATATTATCACGTCTTTTAAGGCTCAGAACGGCACTGTTATCTGTAAGGAGTTAAAGGGAATCGAGGACGGCGTTGTGAAGCGCGAGTGCATCGACTGTGTGAGGGATGCGGCGGGGCTTCTTGAAAAAGAACTTAATCAGGATGCCTAAAAGGCATAAAAAGACATACAATATAAGTATTAGACATAATTGCATAAGGCTTTATAATGAATGTGTAGGGTATGGAAAAAGTATCCTGCACATTTTTGCATAATTAAGAAAGCACACACATATTTTCAGGAGGTGTTGGCTGTGAGTAAAAAATTGGTAGCGTATTTCAGCGCGAGCGGAGTTACAAAAAAGGCTGCCGAGATGGTGGCGGAGGCAGCAGGCTGTGATTTGTATGAAATCACACCGAAGGTATTGTACACCAAGGCAGATTTGAACTGGATGGATAAGAAGTCTCGAAGCAGTGTCGAGATGAGTGATAAAAAAATCAGACCGGAGCTCGGAGGCAGTGATATTGACATAAGCGGCTACGATGAGATAATCATTGGATTCCCTATCTGGTGGTATGTTGCACCGACAATCATCAACAGCTTTCTCGAGAAGCATGATTTTTCGGGAAAGAAGATTGTTCTTTTCGCGACATCGGGCGGAAGCGGCTTTGGCAACACGGTATCCGAGCTACAGCCATCGGCACCGGGAGCGGAGATTGTTGAGGGAAGGATTCTTAACAGAATGTCTAAGCAGGACATAATCAACTGGGTAAAAGAATTATAGTCAGCAGATATTGTATGAAATTAAGTGAAAAAATATAAAGGAGTGTAGGTATTATGGCAAAGATAGTACAGACAGCAGGAGGAAACGCACTCGGAGAGTTCGCTCCCGAGTTCGCACATTTCAATGATGATGTTCTCTTTGGAGAGAACTGGAACAATCAGGACATCGACGTAAAGACGAGAAGCATAATCACGGTGGTTGCACTTATGGCTTCGGGAGTTACCGATTCCTCACTCAAGTTCCATCTGCAGAACGCAAAGGCACATGGCGTAACACAGAAGGAAATTGCGGCAATAATCACACACGTTGCCTTTTATGCAGGCTGGCCTAAGGGCTGGGCAGTGTTCAACATGGCAAAGGAGGTCTGGAGCACGGGCGAGGGCGACCTTCCTTATGAGGACGCGGCTATGAGAGCGCACGCAAAGGAGATGGTATTCTCTATCGGAGCACCTAACGATGCGTTTGCAAAGTATTTTTCCGGCAAGAGCTATCTTGCACCCGTATCGACAAGTCAGGTCGGAATATTCAACGTGACCTTTGAGCCGGGATGCCGCAACAACTGGCACATTCATCACGCGAAGAGCGGCGGTGGTCAGATTCTTGTGTGCGTAGCAGGACGCGGCTACTATCAGGAGGAGGGCAAGGAGGCTGTTGAAATGAAGCCGGGCGACTGCATCAACATTCCTGCCGAGGTTAAGCACTGGCACGGAGCGGCTCCCGACAGTTGGTTCAGCCATCTCGCCGTCGAGGTTCCGGGTGAGGGCGGCTCAAACGAGTGGTGCGAGCCTGTATCCGATGAGGAGTATGGCAAGCTCAAATAACAGTACAGTGGAGTAAAATGAGACTTCTTCGGAGGTCTCATTTTGTGTTATAATATAAATAATTAATTATGGCGGGCGAAAACGACTGTATGTGATGAAATTTCGCTTGGAAAAGGGGGTAGATTATGGATTTGAGAGTACTGCGTTACTTTCTCACGGTGGCTAGGGAGCAGAGCTTTACAAAGGCGGCAGGGCAGCTAAATATCACACAGCCGACGCTGTCAAGACAGCTTGCGGCGCTCGAGGACGAGCTTGGCGTCAAGCTGTTCAACCGTGGCGGGCACAGCATCACGCTCACGAATGACGGACTGCTGTTAAAAAGGCGTGCGCTTGAAATGGTCGACCTTGAGGAGAAGCTTGTGAGTGAGTTTAAGGGCGGAAGCGAGTCGGTCGAGGGAAGAATCTCGATAGGCTGTGGCGAATTTATGGCGGTTGAGGAGCTCGCAAGGATATGCAAGAGCTTTAAAGAAAAATATTCGTTGGTTCAGTTTGCGATACACACGGGAACAGCCGACAAAATATCCGAAATGATGAACAAGGGACTTGTCGACATCGGATTGTTTTTGGAGCCCGTGAACACGGCGGGGCTCGACTATATCAGGGTGCAGGGGAGCGACCACTGGGTTGTCGGAATGAAGCCCGATGACGAGCTTGCTCAAAAGGAGGTCATAACGAAAAAAGACCTCATAGGGCTGCCACTCATCCTGCCCGAGCGCGCGAACGTGCAGAGCGAGATTGCCAACTGGTTCGGGAAGGATTTTGACAAGCTCAACATTGTGTTCACGAGCAATCTCGGAACCAACGCGGGAATTATGG
>UQZF01000117.1 GCA_900545455.1 uncultured Eubacteriales bacterium | reverse complement strand
TGCGTGACGGGAGGCGTGTTCTCGGAGGGGATTGACCTGAAAAACGAGAGCCTCATCGGTGCGCTGATAGTCGGCACGGGAATACCGCAGATATGCACGGAGAGGCGGCTTTTGAAGGAATACTATGAGGAGAGGGACGGAAACGGCTACGACTATGCCTACACTTATCCCGGAATGAATAAGGTATTGCAGGCTGCAGGACGTGTCATCAGGACGATGGAGGATAAGGGCGTGATAATGCTCCTTGACGACAGGTTCTCGAGGGAAGCCTATGTGCGTCTTTTTCCAGAGGAGTGGGCTGACTATAAGCTTGTAAATATTTCGCAGGCGGCAGATGTCGTATCGGATTTCTGGAGCGGAATAAATGCGGGGCGTTAAAATTTTTAAAAAGGCTTTATCTTTTTAATGGTTTGATTTATAATCGGAATGATAATGCAAATTTGGAGTTGGAAATATGATACATGAAGTAGTGACCGTGGCAATGCCCGTCAGCGAGAAAATCGTGATAAGAAAGAACAGAATCGAGTCCGAGAAGCTTCCTGCCGGGGCAAAGAGGCTGTCCATCGTCACCGGAATACACGGCGATGAGCTTGACGGACAGTATATATGCTACGAGCTTAACAGAAGAATTAATGAACATATAGAGCTTTTAGAGGGCATCGTGGACATCTATCCTGCGGTGAATCCGCTCGGAATAGAGAGCTGCACAAGGGGAATGCCGATGTTCGACCTCGACATGAACCGCGTGTTCCCGGGAATTGAGAACGGTGCGACGGCGGAGTATCTCGCATCGAGGATTGTGAATGATATTATAGGAAGTGATATGTGTGTAGACCTGCACTCGTCGAATATTTTTATCAAGGAGACGCCGCAGGTCAGGGTGTTTGACCAGTTTAAGGATAAGCTCATGCCTTATGCGGGGCTTTTGAATGCTGATTTTATATGGGAGTACAAGATTAACACCGTGCTTGAGGCTACGCTTGCGAACAGCCTCAACCACCTCGGCGTGCCTACACTCGTGATTGAGATGGGTGTCGGAAACAAGGTGGAAAAAAGTTACGGTGACCAGATAATAGAGGGAATTTTTAACCTCATGTGCGAGCTCGGAATGTGGAAGGGTGAAAAGACACCTGTCAGAAAGCCGATGATTTCCACAGAGGGCGAGATAACGGTTATACATGCCGCCGTCACGGGGCTTTTCATGGCTGCCGACGGTGCAATGATGAAAGAAGTAAGCTTCGGAGAACATATCGGTGACATCGTTGAACCGCTTACGGGAAAGCTGCTTCACAGGGTTGAAGCACCTTGTGCCGGAAAGATATTCACATTCAGAGAGTATCCGGTTGTGTATGAGGGTGCCATCCTGTGCAGAATTTTTACGGGAGGTGTACAGCGTGGTTAAGAAAGTGTTACATACCCTCAAGGGATATCACAGAGAAGATTTAAATATAACCGGCTACAGCTTCGGAAGCGGTGACAAGGCAGCCTGCATTGTCGGAGCCATAAGAGGAAATGAATATCAGCAGCTTTATATCTGTTCACAGCTTATTAAGATATTGGGTGAACTTGAGGAGAGAGGACAGATAACTTCCAACAATGAAATTCTTGTGGTACCGTGTCTTAATCCTTATTCAGTCAATGTTCAGAAGAGATTCTGGGCGATGGATAATTCGGATATCAACAGAAGATTTCCGGGAATCCACGGCGGTGACACCACACAGAATATTGCGGCGGATTTCTTTGACAAGGTCAAGGGATACAGCTATGGAATACAGTTTACCAGTTTCTATATGCCGGGAGACTTTATACCTCATGTACGAATGATGGAGACGGGACACCAGAGTCCGAGCCTTGCAAATCTGTTCGGTCTTCCGTATGTTGTTATAAGAAAGCCTAAGCCGCTTGACACGACAACACTCAACTATAACTGGCAGATGAGCGGAACATGTGCATTTTCGATATATACCAACTGCAGCGATTACATAGACGATGCATCGGCGAGACAGGCGGTTGCAAGTGTACTTCGCTTCTTGACGAGAATGGGTATTATAAAGTATTATAACCATAGCGGATTTATTGCACATGTACTTGACGAGGACGAGCTTATGGCTGTAAAGACCAATACGGCGGGGCTTTACCGAAGACTCAAGAGTCCGAGTGATCCCGTATACAGAGGAGATATAATCGGAGAGGTTATAGACCCTTACGAGGGAGAGGTGATTAACCAGATTATTTCACCTACGGAAGGAATCATATTCTTTGCACATACCGCACCTACGGTTATGGAGAACAATGTTGTCTACAGAATTATCCGCAGACTTCATGAGTAATAAATAACGCACAAAAATATGTCATAAGACATGAACATGGAGGAAAAAATGAGCAAGGTTAGACGAGTTTATTCTGAGAAGATGCCTGCATTCGCTGTTAAGGCAAAGGAGTTAAGTGACGAGATTTCAAATTATCTTAACATCAATACGGTTAAGAATGTACGAGTACTTATTCGTTATGATATTGAGAACATCTCCGATGACGTTTACAAGGATGCACTGGTTACCGTATTTTCCGAACCACCTGTAGATTATGTCTACGAGGAGGATTTCGAGAAGAAGGCAAGCGAGAAGGTTTTCGGTGTTGAGTACCTTCCGGGACAGTTCGACCAGAGAGCCGATTCTGCCGTACAGTGTGTAAAACTTCTTAAGGAGGACGAGGAGCCTGTCATCAGAACTGCTACAGTCTATGTGATTGACGGAGATGTTACCGAGGATGAACTTGCCCGTATTAAGAGTTTCTGCATCAACCCTGTTGATTCAAGAGAGGCTGATATGGCTAAGCCGGAGACTCTTGTCACCGTATTTGCCGAGCCGGCAGATGTAAAGATTTTTGACGGCTTTAAGGATATGGCGGATGACAAGCTCAAGGAACTTTATGATTCGCTTAGTCTTGCTATGACATTTAAGGATTTTAAACATATTCAGAATTACTATAAGAACGAGGAGAAGCGTGATCCTTCCATGACGGAAATCCGAGTTCTTGATACATACTGGTCAGACCACTGCCGCCACACAACATTCTCAACAGAGCTTAAAAATGTTACATTCGGGGACGGCGATTACAAGAAGCCTATTGTTGATACCTACAATCGTTACCTTGCTGACAGAGAGGTTATCTTCAAGGGCAGAGACGACAAGTTTGTATGTCTTATGGACATCGCACTTCTCGCAATGCGTAAGTTGAAGAAGGAAGGAAAGCTCGAGGATATGGAAGTGTCAGACGAGATTAATGCGTGCAGCATTGTCGTTCCTGTCACGATAGATGGAGTTACCGAGGAGTGGCTCGTCAACTTCAAGAATGAAACACACAACCATCCTACCGAGATTGAGCCTTTCGGTGGTGCTGCCACATGTCTTGGCGGTGCAATCCGTGACCCGCTTTCGGGAAGAACCTATGTATATCAGGCTATGAGAGTTACAGGTGCCGGAGACCCTACCGTTCCTGTAAGTGAGACATTAAAGGGTAAGCTTCCGCAGAAGAAGCTTGTCCGCGGCGCAGCTAACGGCTACAGCTCTTACGGTAATCAGATAGGTCTTGCAACAGGCTATGTAAAGGAGATTTATCATCCTAACTATGTAGCAAAGAGAATGGAGATCGGTGCCGTTATGGGTGCGGCTCCGAGAAAGAATGTAATCCGTGAGACATCCGATCTGGGCGACATCATCATTCTTCTCGGCGGAAGAACGGGACGTGACGGCTGCGGTGGTGCAACGGGCTCATCAAAGGTTCACACTGAGGCATCAATCGAGACCTGTGGTGCAGAGGTTCAGAAGGGTAATGCTCCTACAGAGCGCAAGATACAGAGATTATTCAGAAGAAGTGAGGTAAGTCTTCTTATAAAGAAGTGTAACGACTTCGGTGCGGGCGGTGTTTCTGTGGCAATCGGTGAGCTTGCGGACGGTCTTAATATCAACCTCGACAAGGTTCCGAAAAAGTATGCAGGTCTTGACGGAACAGAGATAGCAATCTCCGAGTCACAGGAGAGAATGGCTGTTGTGGTTGACAAAAAGGACGTTGACAAGATGCTCGCTTATGCGGCAGAGGAGAATCTTGAGGCTGTTCCTGTTGCTGAGGTCACTGCTGAAAAGAGACTTGTCATGTACTGGAGAGGCAAGAAGATTGTTGATATAAGCCGTGCGTTCCTTGATACCAACGGTGCTCATCAGGAGACTGACGTGCATGTAAATATTCCTTCCAAGGACGGAAGCTGCTTTAACGCTCCTGTTGTGAAGGATGTCCGTGCAAAGTGGCTCGAGACACTCGCAGACCTCAACGTATGTTCACAGAAGGGACTTGTCGAGATGTTCGACGGTTCAATCGGTGCCGGCTCGGTATTCATGCCTTACGGCGGTAAGTATCAGCTTACAGAGGTTCAGACAATGGTTGCAAAGCTTCCTGTTCTCAAGGGAAAGACAGACACCGTAACAATGATGAGCTACGGTTTTGACCCATATCTTTCATCATGGAGTGCATATCATGGTGCGGTTTACGCAGTGCTTGAGTCTGTTGCAAAGATTGTCTGTGCAGGCGGTGATTTCTCCAAGGTGAGATTCACATTCCAGGAGTATTTCAGAAGAATGACAGAGGACGCATCACGCTGGGGCGAGCCGTTTAAGGCACTTCTCGGTGCATACGATGTACAGCTCGGCTTCGGACTTCCGTCAATCGGCGGTAAGGACAGTATGTCGGGTACATTTAACGATATGGATGTTCCTAACACGCTCGTATCGTTCGCGGTTGACGTTGCCAAGTCACAGGATGTAATCACACCTGAGTTTAAGAAGGCAGGAAATAAGATAGTTCTCTATACAATCAAGAAGAACGAGTATGACCTTCCGGATTATGATGCGGTTAAGAAGTTATATTCAGATATAAGCAAGGATATTGCGGACGGCGTTATCGTATCTGCATACACACTCGATGCCAAGGGAATTGCTGCGGCAGTCAGCAAGATGGCATTCGGTAACAAGCTCGGCGTTAAGCTTGATGCTTCAGTTGTAAGTGCGGACGAGCTTTTTGCCCCTATGTACGGCTGCATCGTAGCAGAGGTTGCGGCAGATAAGAGCGGTGTGGCTGACGGCAGAGTGATCGGTGAGGTTACGGACAACGCCGCATTCGAGTACGGTGACGTGAAGATTAGTGTCGATGAGGCTCTCGCTTCATGGAAGGCAACACTAGAGAAGGTATTCCCGACAGTTGCGATTAAGGGCGGCAAGGAGCTTGACACACCTGTATACAACACCGACAAGGTATATGTATGCAAGAACAAGGTTGCAAAGCCTACCGTATTCATACCTGTATTTCCGGGAACCAACTGTGAGTATGACAGCACGAAGGCATTCGAGCGCGCGGGTGCAAATGTAGTGACCAAGGTATTCAAGAACCTTTCTGCAGAGGATATCCGTGATTCGGCTCATGAGTTTGCAAATGAGATTAAGAAGGCACAGATAATTATGTTCCCTGGTGGATTCAGCGCCGGTGATGAGCCGGACGGTTCGGCTAAGTTCTTCGCGACGGCTTTCAGAAATGCTGCCATCACGGAGGAGGTAAACAAGCTCTTAAACGAGAGAGACGGTCTTGCACTCGGTATCTGC
This sequence comes from uncultured Eubacteriales bacterium, assembly GCA_900545455.1. Classification (GTDB taxonomy): domain Bacteria; phylum Bacillota; class Clostridia; order Lachnospirales; family Lachnospiraceae; genus CAG-882. The sequence continues at coordinate 3,225 of UQZF01000117.1, read as the reverse complement.
AACGGCTTCCAGGCTCTTATAAAGCTCGGACTTGTTCCTTACGGTGAAATCAGAATGCAGACACCTGATTCACCTACACTTACAATGAATACAATCGGACGCCATGTATCTAAGATGGTTTACACCAAAGTTGTGACAAATAAGTCCCCATGGCTTGCGGGAGCAGAGCTTGGCGGAGTGTACTGCAACCCTGCATCACACGGCGAGGGACGTTTCGTAGCCAACGACGAGTGGTTAAAGAAGCTCTTTGAGAACGGACAGGTTGCAACACAGTATGTCGATGTCAACACGGGAGTTCCTACAATGGATGAGGAGTGGAATCCTAACGGTTCATACATGGCAATTGAGGGTATCACGAGCCCTGACGGAAGAATCCTCGGCAAGATGGCTCATTCAGAGCGCCGCGGAGACGCTGTGGCAATCAACATCTACGGGGAGCAGGACATGAGGATATTCGAGTCCGGAGTGAAGTATTTCCTCTAATTTTTAATAAAAGTATTGGAGCCAAGACATTTGTTTTGGCTCCGATATATTGTGTTTTAAGCCGCAGAAATGCGGCAGAATGGTGAATGGTATGAAGAAGAGCGTAAAGAAGGAGATACTCGGGTATCTTAAAATAATAGCGGCAGGTATTGTGATTGCAGTTCTGCTCAATAGATTTGTCATTATAAATGCGGATATTACGTCGGAGTCCATGAGTACGACCCTTGAGAAGGGCGATAAGCTTATCGGACTCAGGCTTGCTTACCTGTTCTCAGAGCCAAAGCGCGGTGATATAATTATATTTGAATATCCCGACGATGGCGAGAAGCTTCTTATTAAGAGAGTTATCGGGCTTCCGGGGGACATGGTAATAATAGAGGATGGACTTGTGTACATCAACGGCAGCGAGGTACCGCTTGATGAGCCTTATGCCCATGGGACGAACAAGCAGAGTTTTGGTCCGTACATGGTTCCTGCAGACTGCTATTTTGTGCTCGGAGACAACAGGGACAACTCCAAGGATTCGAGATACTGGACGAACACCTTTGTCACGAAGAAGCAGATTGTTGCAAAGGCACTGTTCAGATATAACAAGGGATTTAAGATTATAGAATAGTATATGCTTTATGTTTTAGACCTGACGTGTTTTACGTTACAGGTCTTTTGCTTTTTTGAGTTCTTTTCAGGGTAATATATCATGCTAAATCAGCTTTCGTGTCAAAAGTGTCCCATTTATGACGGGAGCATTGTTTTTTGTTGGTCATCGGATATAATTTTATTAACGAACAGATGTGTGTATGTATATAACAAGAAAGGAATGAGTCAAAATGAAAATAAATAATCAAAACAAGAAGATATATATGTTTCTTTTTTTTGTAATGATAGTCATGTTGTTCGTATTTAAGATAATATATATCAGACGTGAATATATTGATTTGAATACGGATTATAGTGTTTATGTTGTTATGTTTATGCCTTTTGCAATTTTCTATGCACTAAAATATATGAACAATATAACAAGCGCGGCTGCATTGAACTGGCTTTGTACCGTTCCAATGAGTATGTATCTTTATCAGAGCATATATCTTCGTTTCAAACAATTTGATATGTTGATTGTATATTCTTTAATGGGAATTTTTATAAATTTAATTGTTTTTAAAAAGGCTAAAATGAAACAATTTATATTGGCGGTATCTGGATATGTAATGCTGAATATATTGACGCTTGCCGGAGTAGTAAAAGAATTGGTTAATGCTGTTAATGGAAGAAATTATGAGCAGTGTTTGGTTATAAATATTATAAAGAATGCCAAATGTTTTAAAGCCTCGGCTGATTCACAACAATACCTTGATGCACTGTCTTATTTACCTGGTAAAAGTATGCGGCAGTATTTTGTTGCAGAAAAGATAACACAATATGGACTTTTGAATGTACTCTTTGTTTTTATTTTGATTGTCGGTGCATTGGCAATTCTGCTATATAAAAATTATAAAAGAAATAACGAGGTATCTCTTATAGCCACGGCAATAATGATTATACAAAGTGTGTGTTTTTTATTTGTTAACTTGGGTATTTTAAGAGGTTCTGTTTATGAGATTCCGTTTTTTAAAGAAAATATACTCTATTCTGTCTGTCAGTTATTACTGTTAGGAGTCGCACTGGACATTAAAGGAAGGGCTTTGAACATTGCGAAGAAAAGAATATGATTGTATGGTGTAAAAGGGATGTATACCGGAATGAAAAGTGACATGATGTTAAATATTTTGGTTTGTGACGATGACAAATATTTTTTTGAGATATTAAAAGACTGCTTATGTCGATATATGTATTTTAAAAATTCCAATTTTCTGTATTCCGGTAATAAAGAAGATATGCTTAAAACGTATAGGGATGTAAAACCGGACCTTGTATTTATGGATATTGAAGTTGGCAAAGATATTGGATTTGATATAATAAGGGAACTGCTTAAAGAAGGATATTCACCACAGGTTGTTTATATAACCAATTATGATCATTATGTTTTTGATGCCTTTGTTGGTCAACCGTTAGGTTTTGTAAGAAAACAGAGTTTAGAAACTGACTTAGAAACTGTTTTACGGGAAGTTAACAGGGTGCTTGAGAAAAAGATAAAAGTAATTGAAATTACAAGCGGGACAACTAAGTACACTTTAAAATTAAGTGAAATAATTGCTTTTGAAATATTTGTTCATGATATGACAGTGTATTTTTATGACGATACAGAACTTACAGTGAGGTATACACTGAAAAAAATAGAAAATGAATTGAATAATTATGATTTTATAAAGATAAGTAGAAATACGTTAATAAATCTTAATTATATAAAGGATATGTCAAAAGATATGATTGTCATGAAGAATGGCAGAAAGTTTTATATATCATCGAGAAATGTAACAGAGGTAAAAAACAGATTTAAGAAATTTAATGAGGAAAGACATGATTAAGAAATACTTAAATATATTATTTTATATGTTTTCATTTATATTTATATATTATCTGCTTGTTGCCGGTACAAAGTATGAGATTTTACCAAATTTATTGATTATAGTAATTATCTTTATAGATATTGCAATGTATATTGCTGATGAATATGAAAGCAGTATTGTAATGGAAAAACAAAAAGTAGCAGTGTATTTAAAAGATTTGGAAAATCAAAAGGAAAATGTTGAAGCGATAGAACAAAGAAACTTAGAAACAGAAAGACGAAATCATGATTTAAAAAAG
>UQZF01000116.1 GCA_900545455.1 uncultured Eubacteriales bacterium | reverse complement strand
ATTCGGGACAGTACAAGCGTGAAATAAGAGAAATTTTAGCGAGAAATAAAGATTTCATCCTTGCCATTACGAAACCTGAGCCTCACACAATGGGAGATGCCATATCGCTTGAAGGAAGCGGAGATGTGACTAATGATAATAAATAAGCTCTTTTGTGAATTAAGTATGAAAACCGGCATATAATAAAGCAGAGCAGCATGATGTGTTCGGGAGAGTTCGTGTGATAAGAATAATAGGCTTTATGATGTTCTGGATTGCAGTGGGGATGATAATCGGGCTGCTGATTGAAAATGTATTCTGGGGGATTGTGATTATAATTCTTCTGATGGTGTGTGGCTACAATCTGTTCTGCTGTTGTAAATAAAAATCACAAGTGGTGGACGTAAAAAAAGCCTCGGAATAATTCCGGGGCTTAATTAACATCAAACTCTTGACTACGCTCTTGTAACAGCGCCTGATCTTAAGCAAGAAGTACATACATACATCTTTCTTGGACCTGCTGTTGTCAAAACCTTAACTGACTTAACGTTTGACTTCCACATCTTGTTTGATTTTCTGTTAGAGTGACTTACCTTGAGTCCAAAATGAGCACCCTTATCACAAACAGCACACTTTGCCATGATTGCACCTCCTCAAAGCTTAATAATGCCTACTCGGCTGACAACAGAAGTTATGATAACAGATATTAGAACATTTTGCAAGCAAAAAAAATATTTTTTTAAAGATTTTCACTTTTAAGTTCCATTTTTTACAAAAATAATGTATAATGGTAATATCATGACTTTGTATACCGTGATTCACACGGAGATTGGAGGAACCATGAAAGGTCGAATTGAAAATAAATTAGGAACAGTTATGATAGACCCGGAAGTTATTGCAATGTTTGCAGGCACCACGGCTATTGAGAGCTTCGGTATTGTCGGAATGGCAGCCGTAAGCATGAAGGACGGTCTTGTTAAGCTCCTCAAGAGAGAGAGTCTCACACATGGGATTAATGTAAAGATTGATGAAGATAACTTGATTACTTTGGATTTTCATGTTATTGTATCGTACGGAGTGTCTATCTCCGCAGTGGCAGACAATCTTGTCAACAGTGTTAAGTACAAGGTTGAGGAATTTGCAGGAATGAAGATTAAGCAGATCAATATATTTGTTGATGGCGTAAGAGTAATTGACTAACCGTTATTTAAGGAGGATTTTAACAGTGGCTATTAATACCATAGATGCAGCCATGCTCAAAAAGTGCTTTTTAGCCGGAGCTGCCAATCTGGAAGCAAAAAAAGAAGTAATTAATGAACTGAACGTATTCCCGGTACCTGATGGAGACACCGGAACGAATATGACTATGACGATTCTGTCGGCTGCTAAGGAGGTAAGTTCCATATCGGCACCGACATTTGAGAATTTGTCCAAGGCTATATCCGGAGGTTCTTTAAGAGGCGCGAGGGGTAACTCAGGTGTTATTCTTTCACAGCTTTTCAGAGGATTTACCAAGGAAATCAAGACTGTGACGGTTATAGATGCAGAAGTTTTGGCAAGAGCATTTCAGAAGGCAACAGAGACAGCCTATAAGGCAGTTATGAAGCCTAAGGAGGGTACAATCCTCACTGTTGCCAAGGGAATTGCCGACAAGATGAATGAACTTGCGTGCGAGAACGGCGACCTCGAGGAGATTTTAGGACAGGTCATTGAGCATGGTCGTTATGTGCTCTCACAGACACCTGAGATGCTTCCTGTACTCAAAGAGGCGGGCGTTGTTGATTCAGGCGGACAGGGACTTATCGAGGTTATATCCGGTGCTTATGACTGTCTGCTCGGCAAGGAGATTGACCTTACCGCAGCACTTGGCAGCGGAATGACGGCTAAGGTTGAAGCCGATGCTGTTCAGGCCGATATCAAGTTCGGCTATTGCACTGAGTTTATAATCAACGTAGAGAAGAAGTTCGATAACGGTGATGAACTTAACTTTAAGGCATATCTTGAGTCTATAGGTGATTCCATAGTCGTTGTTGCGGACGATGAGATTGTTAAGGTACATGTACATACCAATGATCCAGGTCTTGCAATCCAGAAGGCTCTTACTTATGGCTCACTCAGCAAGATGAAGATTGACAATATGCGTGAGGAACATAAGGAGAAACTTATAAAGGAAGCTGAGAAGGCGGAAGCAGAGAAGAAGGCGGCAGAGGAAGCTGCCAAGAAGCCTGCAGAACCTAAGAAAAAGTACGGATTTATATCAGTATCGGCAGGTGCCGGTCTGAGTGAAATATTTGAGGGACTCGGAGTTGACGTTGTAATTGAAGGCGGTCAGACAATGAATCCGAGCACAGAGGATATGCTCAATGCGATAGATAAGGTTAATGCTGAGAATGTGTATATTTTCCCTAACAATTCCAACATTATTCTTGCAGCCAATCAGGCTCAGTCGATTGTCACAGACAAGAATGTATTTGTGGTTCCGTCTAAGACAATTCCACAGGGTATCACTGCACTCATCAATTTTGACGAGACAGCAGATGCTGAGTCTAACTTTGAGAACATGTCATCAGAGATGAAGAATGTCAAGACAGGACAGGTAACTTATGCTGTTCGCGATACTTCAATGGATGGCAAGGAAATTAAGCAGAATGATATAATGGGTATCGGTGATAAGACAATCCTTTCCGTGGGCAAGGATATCGAGAGCACCACACTTGATATGCTTTCACAGCTTATTGATGATGATTCCGAGCTTATCAGTGTCTATTACGGCGAAGATGTAACAGATGAACAGATTAACTCTCTCACGGCTAAGCTTGAGGAGGCTTACCCTGACCTTGACCTTGAGGTGCACAGCGGTGGTCAGCCTATCTATTATTACATTGTTTCCGTAGAATAATATTTAATTGCATGTTATAAATTACCGGGCTGTCGTGCTGAGAATATATAAGGATTATTTCTTGGCACGGCAGCTTTTTGATGATTAAGGAAATGAGGGGTTGTATGAAACTAAGCAGTCTCAAGGGAATAGGTGAAAAGACGGAAAAGCTGTTTGCCAAGGCCGGGATAACCGACACGGATATTCTTCCGTTTTATTATCCGCGAAGCTACGATATATATAAGGAGCCGGTTCTTGTCGGTGAGATAGAGGAGGACGGTGTATACACAATATATGTCGCTGTTTTTTCGGATGTTGAAATAAAGACAATAAAAAAGCTTACAATCACAACAGTATTCGCCGTGGACGAGCAGGGAGAGCGGATTAAGCTTACATGGTTTAATATGCCGTTTATAAAAGGCTCATTGAAACGCGGGTACAGATATATGGTGAGAGGAAGAGTGGTTTTTAAGGGAAAACTTGCCACAATGGAGCAGCCAAAGTTATATACTGCTGCAGAATATGAACAGAAGCTTCACTATATTCAGCCGATATATCCTCTTGTCAAAGGGCTTACAAACAATATGGTCATAAAAGCCGTGACACAATATTTTGCATCTGAAAACAATCTTGAGAAGCTTGAATATCTTCCAACGGAGCTTTTGAAAAAATATGAGCTGACGCCTCTATACGAAGCTGTGAAATACATACATTTTCCGCGAAGCATGGAAGAGATGCAGAATTCAAGAAAAAGACTTGCTTTTGACGAGTTTTTCACATTTATGATGAAGCTGGACAACTTAAAAACGCAGAGGGAATATCTGGCAAATGAATGTCCTATAAATGAAGGTCACTACGCTCAGAAACTTATAGATGAACTGCCATATAAATTGACGGCACCCCAGAGGAAAGCTTATGACGAGATGGTGGCTGATATGTCCGGAAGCAGAATCATGAACAGACTTATTCAGGGAGATGTAGGTTCGGGAAAAACAATTATAGCAATTCTTGCCCTTCTGAATGCAGTTGAGTCAGGCTATCAGGGAGCACTTATGGCACCGACCGAGGTTCTCGCAAAACAGCATTATGATACGATATGTTCTCTTTTTGCTGAACATGGAATACCTTTTACTCCGATTCTCTTAGTTGGTTCCATGAGTGCGGCACAGAAGAGGCGGACTCATGATATGATAAGAGAAGGCGGAGCTGATATAGTTATAGGAACCAATGCACTCATACAGGAGAAGGTTGAGTATAAACGGCTCGGACTCGTCATAACTGACGAACAGCACCGCTTTGGCGTAAACCAGCGAGGTATGCTCGCCGGAAAAGGCGGACATCCGCATGTATGCGTAATGAGTGCGACGCCTATACCTCGTACTCTTGCGATAATTCTCTACGGTGACCTCGACATTTCCATAATTGATGCAATGCCTGTGGGAAGACTGCCGATCAAGAATGCCGTTGTAGGTGATGATTACAGGCCTAACGCATACAGGTTCATAATGAATGAGGCTGCCAAGGGGCATCAGGCCTATGTTATATGTCCGATGGTTGAGGAGAGTGAAGTCAGCGAGAGCGAAAATGTGACAGACTACACGGTTGAGCTTAAGAACAATCTCCCGGGACTCAGTGTCGAGGGACTTCATGGTCAGATGTCTGCCGACCTGAAAAATGAGATTATGGAGAGATTTGCACGCGGGGAGACTCAGGTACTTGTATCGACAACGGTTATTGAAGTCGGCATAAACGTACCGAATGCCACTGTTATGCTCATAGAAAACGCTGAGAAATTCGGACTTGCACAGCTTCACCAGTTGAGGGGAAGAGTCGGGCGAGGCAGTGCACAGTCTTATTGCATATTTGTAAGTACATCAAAGAAAGCAGAGTCGAAGGAGAGACTTGAGATAATCGGCAATTCCAACGACGGTTTTTATATAGCCGAGCAGGATTTAAAGCTGAGAGGTCCCGGAGATTTCTTTGGAATACGACAGAGCGGGGATGTCAATTTTAAGCTTGCGGACATATATACGGATGCTGATATGCTGAAGAAAGCGAAAGATTGTGCAGATTACATTATTTCAAACAATTTGCAAAATTCACTCAAAAAGTCTTTTATACAGAATGAGATAATGTTATAATAAGCGGGATTTGAAGATATACAGAGGCATATATTATGAAATTATATATAATAAGACATGGCGAGACTGACTGGAACAAGCAAAAGAGACTTCAAGGACAAAGCGACACCATGCTGAACGAATATGGAATAGAGCTTGCAGAAATAACGGCAAAGGCTCTTAAAGATGTACAATTTGATTATATTTTTTCAAGCCCGTTAAAACGGGCATATAAGACGGCAGAGATAATAAGAGGTGAGCGGAATGTTCCGATTGTTACGGATGACCGCTTAAAGGAGATTGGCTTCGGTATCAATGAAGGAGTCCGCTCTGAACTTATAACTAAGGATTTTCACTTTTTTTTCGACGCTCCGGAGAAGTATGTTCCGGCAGAGGGCGGGGAAACATACGAACAGCTCTGCGCCCGTTCAAGGGACTTTATCGACAATGTGTTGGTTCCGCTGTCCGTTAAGGAGCCTGATGCAACAGTGCTTGTCACGGCACATGGAGCCCTCAACAAATCAATGATGATTTATCTGAATCACCTTGAGATAAAAAATATGTGGGACGGAGTATTTCAGAAAAATTGCTGTGTCAATATTTTTGACATTGATGGAACGAATTTTAAGATGATTCAGGAAGCAAAAATATATTATTAAGAAATGAGGATTATCTATGAGAGTAATTGCGGGAACAAGAAGAAGTATGCCGCTTAAAACGATAGATGGGCTTGCAACCAGACCTACACAGGACAGAACCAAAGAAACACTTTTTAATGTCATACAGAACGATGTACCGGGAAGTACATTTCTTGACCTTTTTTCGGGAAGCGGTGCTATTGCAATAGAGGCACTCAGCCGTGGTGCCGCCAAGGCTTATCTTGTTGAAAACAGCCGTGAGGCATCGGCATGTATAAGGGAAAATCTTGCTTTTACCAAATTAACTGATGATGCCGTGCTTATGGAGACGGATGCAATGACGGCACTCAGGCGCCTTGAAGGCAAGACGGTTTTTGACATAGTTTTCATGGATCCGCCATATAATCATGAATATGAGAAAGAAATCATAACATATCTTTCCGGTTCCGGGCTTATTGATGATTATTCAATTATAGTTGTCGAGGCATCGAATGAGACAGGCTTTGACTATCTTGAAGGTCTGGGTTTTGAGATCTATAAAGTTAAAGAATACAAAAACAATAAGCATGTATTTATACAAAAAATAAAGGAGTAAGTGTGCCTGTACACTTGATAAAATTATGAGAATTGCAGTATATCCGGGCAGTTTTGACCCGGTTACGCTTGGACATATGGATATTATAAGCCGTTCATCACGTCTTTTCGACAAACTTATAGTCGGCGTTTTGGTGAATAGTTCAAAAATTCCATTGTTTTCTGCTGACGAACGTGTTAATATGATTAGAGGTGTAGTTGCGGAATACCCTAATGTTGAAGTAAGGGCATTTGACGGACTTTTGGTTGAATTTGCGAGAATGTGCAATGCGACCGCAGTTGTCAGAGGACTCAGAGCCGTGACTGATTTTGAGTATGAGCTTCAGATGTCACAGACAAACCACATTATTGCACCGGATATTGATACGATATTTTTGACGACGAATCTCAATTACGCTTACCTTAGTTCAAGCGTGGTTAAGGAAGTGGCAAGATACGGCGGCGATATTTCAAAGTTCGTTGCACCGGAGGTTCGCAAGCTTGTTTTAGAGAAATATGACATTAAATAATTCGGGAGGATTATCATGAACAGAATTGAAGAGATGATAGCAGATATTGAAGAATACATCGAGAATTGTAAACCGGCTCCGTTTTCCAGCAATAAGATAATTGTTGAGAAGGAGCAGATTGAGGAATTACTTCGTGAACTCAGACTCAGAACCCCTGATGAGATTAAGAGATATCAGAAGCTTATCAGCAATAAGGAAGCAATTCTTGCCGATGCCAAGGACCAGGCTGATTCAATGTTAAACGCAGCAAAAGCACATACACAGGAGCTTGTAAATGAGCATGAAATTATGCAGCGTGCATACGCTGAGGCTGAGGATATCAAGGAGCAGGCTTATGCGCAGGCGCAGGCAATTCTTGATCAGGCTACCGAGGAAGCCAATCAGATGCGTTACGGTGCGGTTCAGTATACGGACGATATGCTTGCCAATCTGCAGAGAATTATCGAACATTCAATTGAGAGTAACCGCTCCAAGTATGAAGGGCTTTTGAATGCTCTTGATAAGGATTTAAATGTGGTTATTTCCAACCGCAATGAGCTTGCCGGAATAGGAACTGAGGAAGAGCAGACACAGCAGGACGATGCAGCAGCCGGATTACAGGATTCCGATGACTATGAGGAATAGTACGACAAGTGCTGTTGCAGCAGCTGTTCCGAACTTATACAGTATGTAACTTTTCATACTGAACCTTTTTCCGGACCAAAGTGACATGGTCTGTAAAGCACTTGACATGCCACCGAAGGCAGTGAAGGATAACATCATCAGAATCTTATATTTGAGGGAAATGTTTAACCCGGATATCTTATCGAGGCCGGCTGTAATCTCCATGAGAGACATCAGCGCGGCCTTTGCTGTGTCTGAAATAAATGATATTTTTTCAATCATTGAGCCTGCTATTGAAAACAACATTACATATATGCAGAGTTTCAAGCTTGCGTTAAGGGCACCTTCCACGGAAAGGGTTATGGCGTCACTTGTTGACATATTGTCTGCTTTAGCCGGAACATCCGATAACTTAGCCTTTCCTTTTTTGCAGGAAGCAAATGATACAATTCTGAACAGTACCATACATCCCAAAGAAGTCCCGCTTAACACGGCAATGACAAGCGTTGAATATTTAAGATTGCCGATGCAGTTCAGACAGATATAACTTATCATGAACATCGGGCTTACGTTGTTGCACATAGGTGCAAGAAAAGCTGAAGTATGCTCATCAAGCTCGCCTGTCTCGTCAAGCCGACCGCACACGTATGCGCCCATCGGATAACCGCATAGAAAGCCTGTGAGAATACAGTAGCCTGCGCTCTGTGTGAGCCTGAGCAGTTTTGTGAGCGGAAAAAGAAGCACGCCGATAGGTTTTGCACAGCCTGTATATACTATGAAGTTTGACAGAACCATGAAAGGCATCAGTGTCGGAAAAAGTGTTCTGTACCAGAGGGCGAGTCCGTATGCCGCACCTTTAAGCACTGTCACAGGCGATGAGAGAAGCAGAAACATACATAAAATAACAGCCACAATGCGTATGATTGAATGTTTCATGTTCCACCTTGCATAATTAATACTTTATATAATATTCATTTACAGTCTGTTTTAGTCCCGCTTCATTTTTAATTGCTTTTTTTTGTAAAATGTGGCACAATAAAATGTGGCTTCATATAGCCACAGACGGAGGAAAGACATTATGAACAATGCATTAAAAGGATTACAGCCTGAAAAGGTTTTTATGTTTTTTGAAGAGCTGACACAGATACCTCATGGTTCTCATAATACAAAGCAGATCAGCGATTACTGCGTTGATTTTGCAAAAAAAAGAGGTCTAAAGGTATATCAGGATGAATATAATAATGTGGTTATTTACAGACCTGCAAGCAAAGGCTATGAGAATGCTCCGGGTGTTATTATTCAGGGACATCTCGATATGGTGTGCGAGAAAGAGAGCGGCTGTAAGCATGATTTTCTTAAGGATGCGCTCGATGTGTATGTTGAGGACGGATATGTGGCTGCAAGGGGAACAACCCTCGGAGGAGATGACGGAATTGCAATAGCTTATGCACTCGCCGTGCTCGACGATGATAGCATCAAGGCTCCTGCAATCGAGGCAGTGTTCACGGTTGATGAGGAAGTTGGTCTTGACGGTGCTAAGATGCTTGACGGTTCGGTTCTCTCATCAAAGTATCTTATCA
>UQZF01000115.1 GCA_900545455.1 uncultured Eubacteriales bacterium | reverse complement strand
GTCAATGCCCTTATTTTTCAGGTATTCGGCGAGACTGTCGGGCTCATCAGCCATGGTCGTGACCACTCCGACAGGCTTATAAAAGGCATATATGACCTTTCTTACCGCCTCGGTTGACTTTATTTTTCTGCCGTCGACCTCGACGCTGTCGCCCTCATCGACCTGCATTCCCATCACAGCCACGGCACCGTTAACACGAACCTTGCCCGCCTCGATAAGACGGTCTGCCTCGCGGCGCGAACATATTCCGGAATCACTTATATATTTGTTAAGTCTCATATTTTCCTCCAAAAATATCGGCGCAGGACACAATGCCCTGCGCCTTTTTAACTTCTTACCTATTCTGCTGCCGGCTGTTCGTAAAGATACCTTCTGACTTCATCACTTGTCACAATTCCCACAACCTCTTTAAGATTCTCCTGATTAATTACAGCAGCAGCATTATCAAGACGAACCTCTTTCTCTACACTTGCTATCTTCTGGTCGGATAACATGATGGAATTGTAGCTTCTGACCTCATCCCCCACACTTCCGCCGCATATATAGAAGGTTCCGCTCTCATTCGTGCACACATAGAAAGCATCCAGCATCGTGACAACCTGTGCCCCGAGAGTCGTTGTCACACCGCAGCGCGCAACAACAATATAACTTCCGTCAGCCATGCCTTCCATCATATAACATGTAAGAGACTTAATAGAATCAATATATCCCGAAAGCTCCATAAATTTCTCACGGTCAAGATTGGTGCTGTCATTGGTCATGTAAACAGCAAGGTCGTAGTCACCTGCCACAAGGTAATCATAATACTGCCTTATGAAATCCTTGATGTCGTAATTCATGTCCTCGACAAAAGGACTCACTGCCACTCCGTCCGTCTTAGCTTCCCTGACACTATACTCTGCCGTCTCCGTCGCCGTGTCAGCGCTCTCGGCGAATGCCACGGTTGTACTGTTCTGTATCACTACGACATCCGTCATAACCTCAGATGTATTTTTCTTCGCTGCACACCCGGATACAAAACATGTAATACACGACAGACATAAAATAAATAATTTTCTGTACACAATAACCTCCAATTAATTGCAAGTCCACATATTATATAATATTAGCAATAAAAGGTAAAAAAATCAATAGATTTACATCAATATCCCGCCTTGCACAATTATTGCTTGCAAATTTTTTTCCCTTGTTATACAATGATTGTTGTGCTTTGCACATGCACTTGTAGCTCAGTGGATAGAGCACCGGTTTCCGGAGCCGGGTTGTCGTGGGTTCGATTCCCTCCAGGTGCATTATTTTTTTGCACATTTATTCAAATCCGTTCTCTCTCGTGAACAGATATGCCGAATCCGACAGAATTTCCTCCTTAGACAGTTCGGTACTGTTGACACTTCTAACCATCTCATCAAGTCCATCCTTTGTAATATCCCCATCCACGGGAATCAAAATCACCTCATGGACACTGCTTGGTACTATGTAAAGATCAGCTTCAATATGTGAAGCAAATCCCATCAGAAGTCCTTCGTAAAGTATGCATGATGCTCCATAGCTTCTGTACGAATTGGTAAGCACATACATTGGAAACTCTTCATTCATACGATTCACATGTGCAATCATTTCATCTACATTCTCTTCAACGCTCTCCTTCAGAATCATGTCTGATACAACCTGATTCATCGGCTTAATCTCTGCCTGATAAAGCCTTGGGGTGTTCTTCATCGCACAGTGGTATAAAAGTTCTTCATTCACATTCCAATGTTCCATGTGATTGTTATATATTGTCACAATCCCCCTCTCATTCTCAATATCATCAATAACAACAAAGTATACTATCGCTAGATTTTTAAATCTCCTGTGGGGAATCTTTTCAAGCAGCTCACGATTTCTGTCATAGTTGATAATTCTGAACGCAACATTCTCCCTGAGCTTATCAAAATTCATGAAAAAGTCATCCGGAATTGTCACGTTTCCCATACTGCTCTCATATATCTCATACACTTTTTTTACTATCTCACTGATTTCACAGCCTGAAAGATACATTGAATAATAGCTGTTAAGATATATTGTCGGCGAAAAATTACAGCCGTCCTTCATGATAACTATTCCGTCAAACACTATGCCGTTATTTTTTGTAACACGGTGAATAAATACATTTGCCTCCTTCCCTGCAATTTCTCTCACGCACTCCACCACTGCGTTTAAAAATTTCTGATAATCCATATTTTGTTTTCCTTTCTATAAATAAACTTTGACAGGCTAATCAAAGGTTATTCCGAAACCAAATAAAAACTTGGGAAAATAAAGGATAAATAAAAGAAAAAATAAAATAATAAAGAAAAAATGAATATGTATCACACGGTGCGAAATAAACATCGCACCGCGCAACACAGAAAAAAATCAGATTATGCTCTTGAAAGATACTCACCTGTTCTGGTGTCAATCTTAATCTTCTCACCCTGCTCAACAAAGAGAGGAACCATAACCTTAGCACCTGTCTCAACGATAGCCGGCTTAGTAGCACCTGTTGCTGTGTTACCCTTAACGCCCGGCTCAGACTCAGTGATTACAAGCTCAACGAAAAGAGGTGGCTCGATAGCGAATACATCTCCGTTGTGTGAGAGAAGCTTAACCATCTCGTTCTCCTTAACGAACTTGAGTGAGTCGCCTACTGTCTCCTTAGTGAGCTGGATCTGCTCGTAGTTCTCTGTGTTCATGAAATGATAGAAATCATCATCAGCATAAAGATACTGATACTCTGACTTGTCAATATGAGCTAAATCAAACTTAGCAGTAGGGTTGTAAGAGTTCTCTACAACGCCTCCGTTAATGATATTCTTGAGCTTAGTTCTAACGAATGGTGAGCCCTTACCAGGCTTAACATGCTGGAACTCGATTACCTGCCAAATTGAACCGTCCATCTGTATTGTCATGCCGTTTCTGAAATCGCCTGCTGTTACCATATATAGGTATACCTCCTTGGAATAATCAATCTTCTGTTCATTTTAATATATCTTAAAACATATTTCAACTATTTTTTCAATCTAAATTGCTCTTTTTTGACTTTTTTCGGTTTTACTGCTATGTATTCAGCTCAAGACTCACCAAAAGTGCATGATTAACCTTTCTTATTATCTCGCTGTCAAGATGGCACACCTTATCTTTAAGTCTCTTTTTGTCTATGGTTCTAAGCTGTTCAAGCAGAATTACCGAGTCCTTTATGATGTCGTATTTCGAAGAATCAATCTCCACATGTGTCGGGAGCTTGGATTTATGCATCTGGCTTGTAATTGCAGCACATATCACTGTCGGACTGTGCTTGTTGCCCGTATCATTTTGAATTATCAGAACTGGTCTTATCCCCCCCTGCTCCGAGCCGATCACAGGTCTTAAATCCGCATAATATATATCACCACGTCTTATTATCATATCTACACCCCGTTTTGCCATTGGCTTTACAATAATTACACGATAAGTATTTCCAGCTTTCGCGTGAGTGTATTCATGAAATATATTATTTTTCGTTATTCTACATATATACGCTTAACTCTCTTATTAATATCGCACACAAATTCATAGTTAAAACGTCCGCAAAGGTCAGAGAGCTCATCCACCGTAATTTCGTTCTCCCCGTCACGTCCGAACAGAGTTACTGTATCCTCAAGCATAACACCGTCAATATCAGTCACATCTACCATGAATTGATCCATGCACACTCTTCCGACAATCGGTGCCTTCTGTCCTCTTATGAGCACATAGCCCTTGTTGGAGAGCTGTCTCGGGTAGCCGTCGCCGTAGCCGATGGATACCGTAGCGATGCGTCTCTCACTCTCGGCGGTGTATATTCCGCCGTAGCTCACCTCATCGCCTTTCTCAATCGTCTTAATATGTACAACATGGCTCTTAAGCTCCATCGCCGGATACAGCTTCACATCATGTACCATCTCATCCGAAGGTGCAAGCCCGTACAGAGTTATCCCCTGTCTTACCCACTCGAAAGTACACTCCGGCATATCAATAATTGCTGCGGAGTTAGAGCAATGTCTGTATGTGAAAGAAATGTTTCTGCGTGACAGCTCATCAAGCAGCATACAGAAATTGTCATACTGTTTTCTCGCCTTTGACTTATCAGACTCATCAGCCGTTGCAAAATGCATAAAAATTCCGTCACATATTATATTGGGAAGTGCCTTGATTTTCTCTATCTCATCCGCTGTCGGAACAATATCCCTCTCATGTTTAGCTGGAAATCCTATTCTGTTCATTCCTGTATCAATTTTTATGTGGCATCTCCCCGGTTTTCCCATACTCCCCGCAAGCTTCGAGAGCTCGCACGCCTGCTCATAGGAGAACATCGATAGAATAATATCGTTTGCAACCGCCTCCTCATACTCCTTAGGCGATATATAGCCCAGGACAATTATGTGCGACTTAATTCCCGCCTGTCTTAATTCGACAGCCTCCTCTATCGTCGCCACCGCAAAGCCTGCCGTGATATCCTCAACGGCCTTTGCAACCCTCACCGCACCATGTCCGTATGCATCGGTCTTTATCACCGCTATAATCCCGGTGCCATCGGGAAGTGCCTTTCTGCTTGTATCTATATTCCGTCGTATTGCAGATAAATCGACCTGCGCATAAGCGCGGCTATATCCATACGCTGTATCATCAACTATCATCATTATGCCTCCAAATCCCCTTATCCGCCGGTCTGAATACTTATGTTAAAAGTATCTCCGGTATTGCATCTATAATATCACGCGCCATAAGAGAATGCTCCCCGACTCTCTCTGCCGCCTTATCCCCTGCTGCCGCGTGAAGCTGCACTCCGATTGCTATCCTTTTGAACAAATCATAGTCATTCCACGCATTGACAGCGGCAAGAACTCCCGTCAGCACGTCCCCCGAACCTGCAGTAGCCATTCCGGGATTCCCACAAGTTGTGAGAAACAAATCTCCGTTCTCTGATGCCACTGCACTCACTGCGTCCTTAAGCACACAGTATACTCTATATCTATGTGCAAATTCAAGTGCATAATGCGGTATATTTGATGCAATTTCAGGTATCGAATACCCCGAAAGTCTCGACATTTCGCCCACATGCGGCGTAATTATAAGCGGGTATCCGAAACTTCTGTATTTTTCATTGTTAAGCCATTCATCCGTATTTTCCGAAATTATATTAAGTGCATCCGCGTCAGCTATAACCGGTACCTTGGCATTTAAAAGAACATACCTTACCACCCTCTTTGATATGTCCCCGACTGCCATTCCCGGACCTAACACAATAACGGATGCCGCAGGCATTGCCCGTTCCAATGCCTCCTCCGGGTTATCATCGTAAGATTTCACAATAGCCTCCGGCAGAACCGATTTAAGATATTCGTCCGCCGACGAGTGCGTGAGAACCGTCACCACCCCTGCCCCGGTTCTGTACGCTGCCATCGCCGACATGAACGCCGCACCCGTCATGTCCTTAGACCCCGCTATAATAAGCGGTTTTCCATAGCTGCCCTTGTTACTTCGTCTCTCCCTCACCGGAATCACATCCCGAAGCTCACCATCGCCAAAATACATTGCATGGCTTTCCGGCCCGACATCGTTCTTCTTAAAATCATATGGCAGAAAGCCTATTTCATTCACGATGAGCCTGCCCGTGTATGTCTTACCCGGATACAAAAGCTCACCAATCTTCGCATATCCGAACGTCATCGTATAGTCTGCCCTCACGGCTTTTCCCATGACATTGCCGCTTGCAGCACTTATCCCCGACGGTATATCCACCGCAACGACCGTGCCACCTGCACCGTTCACACAGTCGATGAGCCTTGCATACTCACCCTCGACATTTCTCGATAAGCCTATGCCAAACACAGCATCCACAATTATATTATATTCAGCAAAAAAATCCGCGTGAATGTCCACACTCCACTGTATGACCGGAATCCCAAGAAAATTGATAAGACCAAGCTGTGCCTTAAATTCCCCGGTTGCATGCTCAAAGTTACCGGCTATAAGTGCATGGCAGTCAAAGCCCTCCGCCTTTAACATACGAATTGCGGCAAGCCCGTCAGCACCATTGTTTCCGACCGAGCATACCGCAATCACCTTTTTACCTGTATTTTCTTTGTTCGTTATTTTTTTCACACATTCAGCCACACATAGCGCCGCACGCTCCATAAGAACCAATGACGGCATTCCGTTCTCTATGGAATATCTGTCAATCCGTCCTGCTGCCTCTCCATCAATCGCTGTTTTCATCGAACGCCTCCATAACCTTCGCACCCAACATAGCGTGCAGATATGTATAGATTTCCTGATTCTTCGTCTCCTTGTCCTGCTTGATGAGTATTCTCTCCTTGAGCTTCAGCCTTGTCTCATCAATCCACTGTGCAAGCTTCTCTATGTCGCTCTTGTTCTTGTCTATCTTCTCGTAGCAGACGCGCACGCTCTCAAAAATGAGCGCGTTGTTGGCATCCTGTATGAGCCCCGGAAGCTCCTGTTGTTCCCTCTCGAGCTGTTCAAACTTCTCCCTTGACTCAACAATGAGTCTCTGGCTTGCCGCCTGCTTCTTGAGGCGCTTTGCCTCGGGTATGCTTGTATCCTCAGCACTGTTTAGAACGCTCTGTGTGAGCTGCTCCCTCACCACTTTGATGTCCTTGAGCTCCGTATTTACCTTGCCCTGACGCTTCAACAGCTCCTTAAGCTCCTTTTCAAGCCTTTTAATAGCAGGTGTCTTTTCATTCTCAGGAAAAAGCCTGAGCCACCTCTCATCAACATTTATGAGTGGAATGTTCTTTTTCTTTAGCATATCCCATATCCGCATTTCTTCGGGTGTAAGTTGTACTGTCTTCTTGTCTTTTACCATATTGGTTCATCCCTCTCCATAAAGTAAAACAGACCGTGCCCCGGGCACAGTCTGTTAAAATGCGTATATTATCGCTCCCTGCGCGCAAGTCTGTATGACAACTGCATAAGGCTCTCCGACAGATGCACATTCTCGACAATAACATCCTCCGGGAGTGCTAAGTCCGTATGGGCAAAATTCCATATAGCCTTAACTCCTGCCGAAGCCACATCGGCTGCCACATCGGCTGCACATGCCTTCGGAATCGTGAGAGCTGCTATGTCTATGTTCTCTCTGCGCACAAATTCCGGCATATCCTCTAAGCTCATCACCTCGATACCTCTTACGGTCATACCGACAAGCTTAGGGTTGATGTCAAATATTCCCTTGACAACAAAGCCCCTCTTCTCAAATGCCGAATAATTGGCAATTGCCTGCCCGAGATTACCTGCACCTATAATAATCATATTATGCTTCTTATCTATTCCGAGAATCTTAGCAATCTCAGAATGAAGATACTTCACATTGTAGCCGTAGCCCTGCTGCCCGAATCCACCAAAATTGTTAAGATCCTGACGAATCTGTGATGCAGTGACCTTCATTCTCTCGCTTAGCTCATTGGAGGAAATACGCTCCACACCGCTGTCTATAAGTTCCTCTAAATATCTGTAATATCTCGGGAGACGCCTAATAACGGCTGTAGAAATCTCTCTTTCGTCCATCAAAACACCTCATTATTAAAACAAATTAATATAGATATATTATATTAGCTTGTTAAAAAAAAGTCAATGTAAATTTTACGATAACGTCTCCCATTCCCCATACAACTTGGTAAGTTCTGCATCTATCTGCTGTTTTCTCTCATTGAGCTTCATAAGTTTCGGCACATCCGTGTATACCTCAGGCAGTGCAAGCTGCTCATCGATCTCAGCATTCTCAGCCTCAAGCTTCTCTATATTCTTCTCGATCTTAGAAATGTCATTCTGCCTTTTTCTGATTCTCGCCTGCTCTTCCTTCTGTGCCTTCCAGTCATCCTTTACCGCAGTGCTCTTCTCCTCCTTCGCCGCCTTGATTTCCTTCGGCGCGAGTATATCCCTCTTTTCGAGATAGTAATCGTAGTTTCCTATATAGTTCGTGACCGTGTTTGCAGAAAGCTCGATAATTCTGCCCGCGGTCTTGTTGATAAAATATCTGTCATGCGACACATACAGAACCGTTCCCGTATATCTGTTGAGTGCCGACTCAAGAATCTCCTTCGACATAATATCAAGATGGTTGGTAGGCTCATCGAGAATCAAAAAGTTGGCATTTGACAGCATGAGCTTTGCAAGTGACACTCTTCCTCTCTCTCCGCCGCTCAGATCCCCGATTTTTTTGAACACGTCATCCCCCGTAAAAAGGAAGCACGCAAGCATATTTCTTATCTGCGTGTTGGTCATATCCGGATATGCATCCCCGATTTCCTCAAACGCTGTCTTGTCCATGTGGAGGACGTTGTGCTCCTGATCATAATAGCCTATCTCGACATTGGCACCAAGCTTAACCTTTCCCGCATCAGCCTCAATTATGTGGTTGATTATCTTAAGTATCGTGGTCTTTCCCGTTCCGTTGTTTCCGATGAGTGCGACCTTCTCGCCCTTCTTTATCTCAAAGCTCACATCCTCGAAAAGCTTCTGGCTGCCGAACGACTTTGAGAGCCCCTCGACGCTTAACACATCGTTTCCGCTCTCCTTTGCAGGCTCAAGCTTAAAGTGCATCGTCTCCTGCCCGGTTATCGGCTTGTCTATGACCTCAATCTTATCAAGCATCTTCTCGCGGCTCTCCGCACGCTTAATCGACTTCTCACGGTTAAATGACTTGAGCTTTGCAATGACCTCCTCCTGATGCTTGATGTCTCTCTGCTGGTTGTAATACTCTTTTAACTTCGCATCCATGAGCTGCTTTTTCTTTGCCGCGTAGTCGGAATAATTTCCCGAGAACACACTCACGACACCTCTCTCGACCTCGATAACCTTTGTCACAACTTTATCAAGAAAATAACGGTCGTGCGCAACTATGATGACGCTGCCGTCGTAGTTGACAAG
>UQZF01000114.1 GCA_900545455.1 uncultured Eubacteriales bacterium | reverse complement strand
ACATCAACCGTTGTGCCCTTAGCGATAGGTTTAAGGGCAACGGCTACGTTATCATCTTTGTTAATCTTAATAAAATCCTGCATGGATTACCTCCGAATTATTTTACAAGGTCATCTACAACCGCTCTCATGCCTCTGCTGCGTACATCATCGATATAGCCTGCAACAGTGTCAACAAGACCAGCAATCTTAGATAAGTCCTCACCGCCGAAGAACTTGGTGTTGCTGAGGTAAGCCTGTGCGAACTCCTTGGCAGGCTTAGCTGAGTTAGCAAGGAAGAAATCAAGTACAGCCTGATCATCACGGATAGCGTACTCATCATTGCCTCTTGTGCCGATAAGGCATCTTCCTCCGTTAACCTCGCCCTCCTTCTGTGTTGAGTAGAAGCACATTAAAGCTGCGATGGAGAATGTGAGGTACTTAGGAAGCTTGTTAAACTTCTTAACATATCCTAAGAATGAAGGCATACATCTTGCTTCCCACTTAGATACTGAGTTAAGTGAGATATCAAGAAGCTTATGCTTGATGTATGGGTTCTGGAATCTAGCCGTAACTGCATCAGCGAACTCCCTGCACTCCTCAGCAGGAAGTGAAAGTGTAGGGATGATCTCGTCTGCGAGAGTCTCCTCCATGTACTCACGGATAACAGCATCGTCCATAGACTGCTTAACAAGGTCATTACCTGCAAGATATGATGCAAGTACGAATGATGTATGGGCACCATTGAGGATACGAACCTTTCTCTCCTTATATGGGTGATGATCCTCTGTAAATACGACAGGAAGACCTGCCTTGTCAAAAGGAAGCTCCTTCTTGAGCTGCTCAAGCGGAAGGTTCTTATCACCTTCGATTACCCAGAGACCGAAAATCTCTGCCGTGTCGATGAGCTGATCCTCATAACCGAACTCCTTGCAGAGAGCCTCTGCCTCGTCTCTAGGGTAACCAGGAACGATTCTGTCTACGAGTGTAGGACAGAATGAACATGCCGTATCAACCCAGTTCTTGAAATCATCGCCTAAGTTCCAAAGCCCGATGAACTTAACGATGCACTTCTTAAGCTCAATACCGTTATCAGCGATAAGCTCACAAGGAATCATGATAAGTCCTTTGTCCTTAGCTCCGTTGAAATGCTCATATCTCTCATATAAGAGCTTGGTAAGCTTACCAGGGAATGTCTTCGGAGGCTTAGCTGCGAATTCGTCTGTCTCGTCGAATACGATACCGGCCTCTGTTGTGTTGGAAACTACGAATCTTAATGTATCAAGCTTAGCGTAAGCATCATACTTGTCATAGTCCTCTATTGCTGCAACAGCATCGGTAACTGTTGTGATAATTCTTGTCTCTTTCTTAGGCTCGCCGTCAACAATGCCTCTTAACTGAAGTGTGTACTGGCATTCCTGCTCATGAAATCTGTCAAGATTACCGAACTCAATAGGCTTAACGATTACAACTCCACCGTTGAAATCTGTCTTCTCATTGACAACATCAAACATGTAATCAACGAATGCACGGAGGAAGTTACCTTCACCGAACTGTAAAACCTTAACCGGTCTGTCAACTGCCTTTGAAATCTTCTTGTTCAATCTTTCCATCATAATTCTCCTTAGATATGTATAATTGTTATCAGTTACGCAGCGCTTCATTCATAAAATCAGTGTTAAAACGGCAAAAATCACGTCTTCTTACATTCTCTTACATTCCGCTTTAAAAAATGTAAGCGCTTTCATGCTTTGATTATATGGTGAAATCACCAATAAGTCAATGGAATTTTTCAAAAAAATATTACTTTTTTCCATATTATACTTGTTTTTAAAAAAACGCCATTGTATAATAGCTTCATAAGTATGTAAGTACTTACATTTTTCAGAAAGGAATTTAGACGCATGAATATTTATGATGTTTCCAAAAAAGCCGGTGTCTCCATTGCAACCGTATCACGCGTCATTAACGGCAACAATAATGTCAGCGAAAAGACGAAACAGAAGGTGCTCTCGGTTATGAAGGAAATCGGCTATACACCGAATGTATTCGCCCGTGGTCTCGGTCTTAATACCATGAAGACCATCGGCATCATGTGTACGGATTCCTCCGATGTATATCTTGCCAACGCCGTATACTACTTAGAAAGAGAGCTCCGCTCTAACGGCTACGATGCAATTCTGTGTTGTACGGGCAATGACCTCTCAACCAAGAAGGATTACCTCGAACTGCTGCTTTCTAAGCGTGTTGACGCTGTTATACTTGTCGGTTCTAAGTTTCTCGAGACAAAAGCCGCCGATAACAAATATATTATCGAAGCAGCAGAGAAGCTTCCGATTATGCTTGTCAACGGATATCTTGATGCACCGAACATCTACGGAACACTCTGTGATGACGAAAATGCCGTCTATGAGGTTACGGATGCTCTTATAAGAAGCGGATGCCGCAATATTGTATACCTTTACACAAGCACTTCCCTATCGGGTCAGTGTAAGCTTGCCGGCTTTAAAAAAGCTCATTTTGTACATAATATACCTATTAATAATGAGCTTCTGCATCTTTGCAACAAGAATATCGCCAATGCGCGCGATTACCTCACGAGTCTTTATGACCGTGGACTCCGCTTTGACGCAGTTGTCACTTCCGATGATTCACTCGCCGTAGGTGCGCTGAAATTCGCCCACTCACATGACATGAAGGTACCTGATGACCTAAGCATCGTCGGCTACAACAACACTATAGTTGCAAGCTGTACCGATCCTGAGCTCACCTCAATTGACAGCAAGGTCGAAGCTCTGTGCATCACAACCGTCAACACGCTCATGGGTGTATTTAACGGAAGCAATGTTCCATGCAAAACCAACATAACAGCTGACATTGTCAAGCGTGGCACAACACAATTCTAAGAGTACAATTACAATGTACACATCTGCTCATGCAGATATAATCACAATCAGGAGGTTTTAACTATGAAACAGTTTATGGACAAGGATTTCATGCTTTCCACAGACACAGCAAAGACTTTATTCCATGATTATGCAGAGAATATGCCTATATTGGACTATCACTGCCACATCAATCCTAAGGAAATCGCAGAAGACCGTAAGTTCGAGAACATCACTCAGGTATGGCTCGGCGGAGACCACTACAAGTGGAGACAGATGCGTTCCAACGGAGTTGATGAGTACTATATAACAGGCGGCGCTTCGGACAGAGAGAAATTCCAGAAGTGGGCTGAGACACTCACAAAGGCTATCGGCAACCCACTCTACCACTGGAGCCATCTTGAGCTTCAGAGATACTTCGACTATCACGGTGTTTTAAACGGTGATACAGCCGAGGAAGTATGGAACATCTGCAACGCTAAACTTGCCGAGGATTCCATGACAGTCCGCAACATCATCAAGAAGTCAGGTGTTACCCTTATATGTACAACAGATGATCCTGTCGACTCACTTGAGTATCACAAGCAGATTGCCGCCGATCCTACATTTGATGTTCAGGTACTTCCTGCATGGAGACCTGATAAGGCAATGAACATCGAGAAGCCTGATTACACAGAGTACCTTGACAAACTCTCAGAGGTAAGCGGTGTCAAGGTTGACAGCTTCGCAGGTCTCAAGGAAGCTCTCGTAAAGAGAATGGCTTTCTTTGATTCAATGGGCTGCCGTGCTTCCGACCACGCGCTTGAGTATGTTATGTTCAAGCCTGCAACAGAGGAAGAAATCGAGAAGATTTTCGCTAAGAGACTTAGCGGCGCTGCTCTCTCCAAGGAGGAGGAACTCAAGTTCAAGACAGCTTTCATGACATTCGTAGGCAAGGAGTACCACAAGCTCGGATGGGCTATGCAGCTTCACTACGGTGCTAAGAGAGATAACAACGTATTACGTTACAACCAGCTCGGACCTGATACCGGATATGACTGCATCAACACATACAGCTCTTCCGCTGAGATGGCTGATTTCTTAAACAACATGAACGCTACCGATGAGCTTCCTAAGACAATTATCTACTCACTCAACCCTATCGACAACGCTGCAATCGGAACAGTTCTCGGCTGCTTCCAGGATTCAAACGCTGTCGGCAAGATTCAGCAGGGTTCTGCATGGTGGTTCAATGACCACAAGGTAGGTATGACAGACCAGATGACATCTCTCGCCAACTTAGGACTTCTCGGCAACTTCATCGGTATGCTCACAGACTCCAGAAGTTTCTTATCTTATACAAGACACGAATACTTCAGAAGAATCATGTGCGAGCTTCTCGGCAAGTGGGTTGAGAACGGTGAGTATCCTGCCGATATGAAGACTCTCGGTGGCATGGTAAGAGACATCTCCTACAACAACGCCGTAAGATACTTCGGTTTCAAGCTCGACACAGTTGAGAAGTAATTCAGCAACTGTCTGACGCAGACTTACAGGCACAACAAAAACACCATTCTGATGAATATTACGTCTAAGCGTATGTAATCGTTCATCAGAATGGTGT
Organism: uncultured Eubacteriales bacterium; assembly: GCA_900545455.1. Classification (GTDB taxonomy): domain Bacteria; phylum Bacillota; class Clostridia; order Lachnospirales; family Lachnospiraceae; genus CAG-882. The sequence goes on along the minus strand of UQZF01000114.1, from coordinate 4,501 downwards.
TTTTATGCTTTTAGTCCGCCGATTATAATTATACTATAAAACATTCGTGATCATCACATATTCTCCGCAGACTCGCAGACTTCCCTGAATTTATCAAACTCCCGCAGGAATACATCGACGACCTCGGGTGCAAACTGCTTCCCGCGCTGTGCTTTAATTTCCTCCCTCACTTTCTCAAGAGACCATGCTTCTTTATATGGTCTTTTTGATACCAAGGCATCGAACACATCAGCGAGGGCAACACATCTTGCCGCCGGGTGAATTTCCTCCCCTTTCAACCCATGATAGCCGGTTCCGTCCCACCTCTCATGGTGCTCGTAAGCTATGACTGCACCGAGCTGCATAAGCTCACCCGGAGAATTTTCGAGCATTTTCTTTCCATAGTCGGTATGCTTTTTGACAATCTCGAACTCCTCGGGCGTGAGTTTTCCCGCCTTCTCAAGAATTTCAAGCGGGACGATAATCTTTCCGACATCGTGCATCTTAGATGCCTGTGAAATCTTCCAGCTCTCCTCCTCCGAAATGCCAAGTCCGCGGCATATTATATCCGCGTACAGCGCAACTCTCTTTACATGCGTTCCCGTATGCTCCGATTGTGACTCGATAATCTCCGACAATGACGTAAGGGTGTTTTCCTGGTCAGCATACAACTCCTTGTTTTTTAACAGAACCCTTCCGACAAGAGCCTGCATTCTGTCAGCTATGAAGTACGCTGCCACAATAAAAGCGAACATTTCAAGAAGTCTTGGCAGGATTCCATACAAAACAACCCCCTTCAAAGTCACAAGCGGCTCGTCCGGCACAACCTTCAGTGCAAAGGCAGCCAGATGCGACACGATAAGCATAGGTATAGTGAGCACCGACACATAAATGACATATCTGTTCCTGCTGTAAAGGCATACAATGACAAGCGGAAATGACAACATAAGTATAACATGGTACGACAACACAGCGTATTCCAGACCGGCCAGCACTACCAGCAGGAAAAGAATTATGTATCTCACCCATCCCTTATGAATCCCCAGGACATTATATAAAAGCGTGGGAAGCATATATATTATTATTGAAGCACCCACGACGAACATGAGCATCTTCATCTCAATAATAAATATTCCAAGCACATTCAGCAGACCTACAATAATCATAAACGCCACGTTTAACCTGCAAGCTGCCGCCACACGTCTGTCTGCCATCTCATCGTATTATTTTATTATCGCTCCGGAGTAATCCATATATAATCACCTCCATTTGTTAAAAGCCCAGCTTCTTAAATAAATCCCCCATGCCGGTGCCCACAGTCTCATTGCTTACATACTCGACAGGCTCCTCGTCAACTTCCTTGTCAATCGCCTCGTTGACGTCCTTCATCGAAAGGCTGACCTTGCCGTTCTCAATCTTCGTTATCTTGGCAGTTACCTCCTGCCCCTCCTTAAGCGCATACTTAGGATGCACAAGCTTTTTAGGATAAGGAATCTGCGAAATATGGACAAGTCCGCTCACACCATCGCCTATATCAACAAATGCGCCATAATCCTTGAGGCTCTCAACCTTTCCGTTCACTATCGAACCGACGGCAAGTCTCTTTACCTGTTCGCTCCTCTGCTCATCGAGCTTCTCCTGAAGTATTTCGCGGCATGACAGCACAAGCTTCTCATTCTCCTCATCGACTGTTATGACAACGGCATCGACCGTCTGTCCAACATACTCTGCCGGATTTTCCACATAGTGGAGCGCAAGCTTCGATGCAGGAATGAAAGCGCGTATTCCTTCAAGATAGCACACTACCCCTGCGTTCACAGCCTCGGTAGCCTTAACGCTCATGCGTCTGCCCTCAGCCTTCCATTCGCGGAATTTCTCCCAAGCCGTCTCATGGCTTGCCTGCTTCTTAGATAGGACAATATTGCCGGCACCATCATCCGTCGCAACGACTGCTGCCGTCACCTCATCGCCAACCTTAACTTCCTCCTCTATTGAAAAATCCGGATTATCCGAGAACTCGTCGACCGCAATAAAACCGGGTGCATAATAATTAAGGTCAATAACCGCTCCATTCTCGTCAACGGATATTACGGTTCCCTTCACTATATCGCCTACTCTGAACTTCTTAAATGAAGCTTCATATAAATCCTTGTAATCTTCCATGCTTTCCATAATAACGACCACCTTTTTTATTTTATGATATGAGGTTCAAAATGTATTTTGTAAGCTCATTCCCTGCCATCCCAGCAGTATGTGCACATACACTCGTGTGGCAGTCCCGTAGAATCAAGCATATCATCAAGCCTGTTGAACCTGAGTGATGTGAAATTGAGTTCCTTTCTTATCTCCTCAACCATGCGCTCATACTTTTCCGATTCAGGATCAGCATACTCCTTCAAAACCTCATCCGTCACGTTTCCGTTCTCAAGTCTCTCTATTACACGCCTCGTAATCAAATCCATCTCCGATGATGAACGCGAGAAGTTGAGATACTTGCAGCCATAAAGAAGAGGTGGGCATGCAGGTCTTATATGTACCTCTTTCGCCCCGCTCTGGTAAAGAAACTCCGTTGTCTCGCGAAGCTGTGTTCCTCGCACAATCGAATCGTCGATAAGCAGAAGGCTCTTATCCTTTATAAGATCATCAACCGCGAGGAGCTTCATTTTTGCAATAAGGTTTCTCTTACTCTGGATAGTCGGCATGAACGATCTCGGCCATGTCGGAGTGTACTTGATAAAAGGTCTTGAAAAAGGAATGCCCGAAGCATTGGCATATCCAACGGCATGTGCCGTACCCGAATCAGGTACTCCCGCCACAATATCAGGCTTCACGTTATCGCGCATCGCCATCTTAGCTCCGCAGTTGTAACGCATCTGCTCCACGCTTATGCCCTCGTAGGAGCTCGCCGGATATCCGTAGTATACCCAAAGGAATGTACATATCTTCATTTCCTTGTTCGGATGTGCAAGCGTCACGCAGTTCTTCTCCGTCATGACCACAATCTCACCCGGTCCTAACTCCCTGTAATCATTGTAGCCAAGATTCTTATATGCAAAGCACTCAAACGATGCACAGAAGCCATCCTCCTTGCGCCCTATCACAACAGGTGTACGTCCGTATCTGTCACGCGCTGCATATATTCCCGCCTGATTCATAAGCAGAATAGACATGGAGCCATCTATCGACTCCTGCGCGTATCTAATACCCTCAATCAGATTATCCTTCTGATTAATGAGTGCTGCCACCAGCTCTGTCGCATTAATCTCTCCTCCGCTCATCTCAAAAAAGTGTGTATGCCCCTCATTAAAAAGCTTCTGCACAAGCTCATCATTGTTGTTAATCTTTCCGACCGTAGTTATCGCATAGGTTCCATGATGTGAGCGGATGATAAGAGGCTGCGGCTCATAATCGGAAATACAGCCGATACCATAAATACCCTTCATCTCATTGACATCCTTGTCGAACTTCGTTCTGAACGGCGCGTTCTCTATATTGTGAATAGCCCTGTTAAAACCGTCCTTACCGTACACCGCCATACCGCCGCGTCTTGTTCCAAGATGTGAATGATAATCAATACCGAAAAACAAATCAAACACACAATCATGCTGTGATGTTACACCGAAAAATCCGCCCATTTAGCTTATGTCTCCTTAACCTGTAGATTTACATATATTATAATTATCGTGCTTTGAGGGGGATGTGTCAATAGATTTGTGAAGATTACAGCAACTCTATTTTTAAACCATCTATTTTAATAATATTTTCCTTGCTATATTTCATGTACTATGCTATGATACATTCAAGCATATTTCTTGATTTCATTTATTTCTATTTTCATTGTCGTAACACGACATTTTCAGGAGTCTATGCTTTATTCCCATTAAACCTGCAGAAGATACCTGAATATGTTGACCTTTAGCACTGATTTCAAAGTCCGTATATGTATCTTCCGCATCACCAAACGGCATAACCGTCAACCGACAGTATAAAGACACCGTATTCAGGATGTTATTCTCGGACAAAAATAATCTTTTAGCCCTTTACAATGCCGTGTCCGGCTGTAATTACACCGATGCGGAAAACTCACCATCGTGACGCTTGAAAATGCCATCTATCTCGGAATGAAAAACGACCTTGCATTCGTTCTCGATATGTCAATCTATCTCTACGAGCACCAGTCAACCGTAAATCCCAACATTCCCCTGCGCGATTTATTCTACATATCCGCGGAATATAATAATCTCGTCAAAGACGAATCACTCTACTCATCAGCCCTCAAAAAAATCCCCGCGCCTCGCTTCTTCGTATTCTACAATGGAACCGATCTGCAGGCTGACAGGCTGATATACCGCCTCTCAGAGGCATATCTGAGCAAGGTTTCCGATCCCGACCTCGAACTCAAGGTTACCGTGCTCAACATAAACGCAGGGCACAATGCCGAGCTTATGTCCGAATGCGAAATTCTTCGAGAATACTCATTGTATGTTTCAAAAATTCGTGCTAATATGAAGCTGTACAATAA
>UQZF01000113.1 GCA_900545455.1 uncultured Eubacteriales bacterium | reverse complement strand
TTGCGATACGCTGCGTCTCACCGCCCGACAGATATGTGCCGTGCGTTCCAAGCTCCGTGTCGATTCCCTTAGGGAGCTTAGCGATTATGTCGTCGCACTGTGCAAGGTGCAGGGCTCTCTTTAGCTCAGCATCCGTCGCGTCAGGCTTTGCAAGCTTTAAATTCTCCCTGATGCTCATTTTTAACAGCTTATTATTCTGGAAAACGTAAGCAATCATGCCGTTAAGCTGTGACTTCGGAATATCCTTTATGTTGACTCCCCCGATGCTTATGCTTCCCGAGTCGACATCGAAAAATCTTGCGATGAGCGCCGCCGTGGTGCTCTTTCCACCGCCTGACGGACCTACGAACGCCACATGCGAGCCCTGTGGTATCTTTAACGACAGGTCAGAGACGGCATCGCGCTCCGCACCCTCGTATCTGAAGCTCACGTTTTTAAGCTCAATCGAGTAATCCCTCACGCTCTTGTCGCCGTCGTTCTCCTTTAACGGCTCCATGTCGAGTATCGACTGCACTCTCGTGAGCGCGTCCTCGACGAGCATATTGTTCTCGCTCATGAACATTATTTTTGCGAAGGTTGTCGACACGATAGGTGTAAAAATAATATAAAACAGAAGATTTACGGCAAACTTATCCGTCACAGTACCGCCTGCCGTCACGATGAGTGCCGCACAGGTTAAAAATGCAAACACGCTGTTGATTGACACCTCGAACAGAACCATAGGTCTGCGGCATCTCTTTGTGTATGACATACAGAACTTCGAGTAGCTGCTTATCGAATCGCGGAATTTTTTGAAGGTGAACACCGACTGACCGAAGGTCTTTACGACAGGCATTCCTCTCACATACTCGACAGCCTGATTGTTCATGTCCTCAAGCGAATTTTGATAATGTCTCACATCCTCCGCCATCTTTTTGCCGAGCATTCCTGCCATACTGACAAACGCAAGCACGGCAGGGATAAGGCTCACAAGCCCCAGCTTCCAGTCAAATATGAACAGCATGACTATGAGTGCGACAGGCGTGAGCATTGCGTTTGCCGTGTCGGGAAGCTGGTGCGCAAGATATGTCTCCGTCGCCTCCTCCGATTCTGAGATGATCTTTCTCATTCTGCCGCTTCCGAGGCTGTCAACCGCGCCCACAGGAAGCTTTTTTACATGGTTCAGTGCGGTGAGCTTCATGTTCGCCGCAACCCTGAAAGCCGCCCTGTGCGAAAAAAGGAGTGCCGCAAAGTATATAAGCATGCTCACAAGTGCCATGACAACCGCCATCACTCCGTTATGTACAATTCCGTCAGCCCTCGAAAAATCGGGCGACACTTCAATAACCTCTTTTATAATTTCCCACAGATAAATGAACGGAAACAGTGCAAGCACGGCACTGACCGCTGACATAATAACCGACGCATAGCTGAAGCTCTTATAGCTTCCCGCATACGTCATGAGCCGTGAGAAGGCTGATTCCTTCTTAGGGCTCTTTCCATTGCTCTCCTTCATGGTTATCCTCCTTAAAATAATTGTAGGCAGATAATTGTACTACTACACATTTGTACCGTATGTTGAACAAATTTAATGATTCACCACAGGCACGCTCTCGCTGCTCATCGCTGGTAGCGGTACATAAGGTGTCAAAATACGCCACCTAAGTACCGACCGCTCTGAAGCACCTGTTTGCGAATTCATTAAATTTGTCCAACTGTTCAATTTCCAAATATAAGTTTTACAACCATCTTCCAAATATAGTTATATGTATCAAACTTATTATAAGTTTGACTAAGTTATATTAGTGTCGCCTAACATAACCTCAAATAAAAAGTTCCGCTTGGGAACCTTTATCTGCTTATTTGATTGCTGCCTTCCGCGCCGTCATACGCTCTGTCGATACATCTCACTCAAAGTACATATCAAAGAGCTGCCTCCAGCCGGCTGTGTAGAACTCACGGAGCTGCTTTAGGTAGGTCTTAGCCTCACTGATATCATTTCTATGAATGAGAAGTTCAAAAAATGCCGAGAACATACCGCTCACGAGCACATGCTCAAGCTTCGGATCTATCTCCCTCACGTCATTGCCGGCCGCACGCATAACCTGAACAAAATCGTGCGTCGCCTGAACCTCTATCTCCGACATCTCATGCACCATATTCTCATATCTCGTCCCCATTGAGCAGGTGAGTATAAGCCTGAACTCATCCTCGTTCTCATACATGTAGTCAAGCATCTGCTCCATGCAGTCACCGCTGACCTTTCCCATGTTCTCCTGCTGCTCTCCCGCGTCAAGCTCCTTAAAGCCGTTCTGCGTCCTGACATACATATCCATAATATGCTCATACTGCTCCGACACAAGCGCGTCAAACAGCTTCTCCTTGCTGTCATAGTAGCCGTAGAATGCCCCCGTCGTCACACCTGCACTCTTCACAATATTTCTGAGCGACGCCCCTTGAAAGCCCTTCTCAAGGAACTCCCGCTTTGCCGAGGCATGTATCCTCTCCAATGTCGTCATTTCACCATCCATGTTGTTCCGCTCCGTAAAAAACAAAAATGTAACAATGTTATATAACACTGTTACATTACCTTTCATACCTCATATATGAGCGTTTGTCAATATGTTTTACTCCTCAAATTCTCCCAAGAGCGTGTAGAGTATTCTGTACAGCTCCTTCGCATCCTGTTCGTCAAGCTTCACACAGCCCGCCATCTTATGAGGAACCTCAACCGCCCTTTCCTTTAAAGCCTCGCCCTCATCCGTGATCTCGGCGATGAGCACGCGCTCATCCTTCTCATCGCGCCGTCTCGTTATAAGCCCCTTCTGCTCGAGCCTTTTAAGCACGGGCGTGAGCGTTCCCGAATCGAGAAACAGCCTGCTTCCGAGCTCCTTTACATTTACCTTTTTCTCCTCCCACAGCACCATCATCGCAATGTACTGCGTGTAGGTCAGGTCAATTTCATCGAGGAACGGCTTGTACCTCCTCACAATCTCCTTTGAACAGGCATACAGCGGAAAACATAGCTGATTGCCGAGCATTAACTCCTCATAATCGTCATAATTACTCATAACCGCATCTCCTACAACAATTCTTTTATCCTATCTTCAACAACCTTCATATCCTTCGTCGGCTCAAAGCGCTCAACCACATTGCCGTCCCTGTCTATCAGAAACTTGGTAAAATTCCACTTGATGTCAGGGCTTTCCATGAAATCGGACTGCATTCTGCTAAGTCTGCTCTGCAAAATCATAGCGAGCGGATTATCCTCATCAAAGCCCCCAAAGCCCTTCTGCTCCTTCAAAAATCTGTACATCGGGTGAGCGTTCTCACCGTTTACCTCTATCTTGGCATAGTGCTTGAACGTGATTCCGAACTTGGCATCGCAGAACGAGGCAATCTCCTCACTGCTCTCAGGTGCCTGATTTCCGAACTGATTGCACGGAAAATCGAGTATCTCCAAGCCCTCTGACCTGTATTTCTCATATATATCCTGCAAATCGTCGTACTGTGGTGTGAAGCCGCACTGTGTCGCCGTGTTGACTACGAGAACGACCTTGCCTCTGTACTCCTCCATCTTATGAACCTTTCCTAAAACATCCTCTGCCTCAAAATCATAAAAGCTTTTCATTATCGTATTACCTCCTGTATTTTTTCTCTGACAATCTTCGTTCCCTGTGTCGGCTCAAAGCGCTCAACCATATTTCCGTCCCTGTCTATCAGGAACTTAGTGAAATTCCACTTTATCTTACTGTTATTCTTGTAATCCGCATCCATCCTCTTAGCCACAGGTCTTAGAATGAGGCTCATCGCTCCACCTCCAAAGCCCTTAAATTCGGAGTTATCCTCAAGCCACACATACAGCGGTTCGGCATTGTCACCGTTGACATCAATCTTGGCAAACTGTGGAAATGTTATGCCGAATCTCCCCGTACAGAAATTGTGAATCTCCTCGTCCGTTCCGGGTGCCTGATTGGCAAACTGATTACACGGAAAATCAAGTATCTCCAAGCCCTTATCGTGAAACTCCTCGTAGATGTCCTGCAAATCGGAATACTGCGGTGTGAAACCGCAGCCCGTCGCTGTGTTCACTATCAGAAGAACCTTTCCCCTGTAATTCTCGAGAGGCACCTCCGTGCCGTCCTGTGCCTTTACCTTGTAATCGTAAATACTCATTTTGCTCTCCTTATATTGTGTAAAATTAAATTGTGTACAATCTTTATGAATATAAAATACAACCTATTGACTCATTTGTCAATAGGTTGTGCGCAATTTATTTTATTTTTTTGTAAATATATCTCGTGTCGCTTCTAAATCCCTTTAAATCAACCTCCACTCGCAGGCATCCGTGTACTCTTCATCGTCCGCATCAATGTGTCCGACCGCCTTTATCTCATTCATTCCATTTATAAGCCTGACCTTGTTAACCATGAACACACCGTTTCCCCTGTGCTCCATCTCTCCGATGCTCACTCCGTTCACATATAGCTCGACGTTATCACAGTTAGAGTACACCTTCACATAGGTGTCCGCACTCTCCCTGTCAACATAGCGCGAGCTTGTGATATGGACAAACCCATCCGCCTTATTCCAGTCAGCCTTGTACAGATAAAAGCTGTCCTTGCGGATTTTTCTGTCGCCCGTGACCAGACCTTTATCATTTATCGCGACCTGACCGCCCTCGTTTCTCGAATCAACGGCATAGTCAAAGAGCACCCATATAAACGTCGCCCACAGGCAGTCATGCGTGTTGATATATTTAAGTGCCTGCTCGTGCATGATGCTCTGGTACTCCTCGGGATGCCACTGTCCCCATGCGAGCAGACCGTTCTTCTCAAGCTCGGGATACAGCTCGTGCTGATTTACGTTTGCGCCCCAGCCGTACTCCGATATACCCATCGGTCTGTTGTCAAAGGAAGCCTTCCTGTCCATGAGCTGCTCAAAATTGCCGTCAAAATTCTTGTCGGGATACCAGCCGGGATAAATATTCCACGCCGCAATATCGGATTTCCAGCCTATATTGTTCGTAAAGTCCGCATAGTCAGCCGTCCCTCTCTGGTTCATCGCATAGTCGCGGTTGATTGCCTGCGTCGTGTATCTTCCCGAGCCGTCCTCCCCGTGTGCCAGCTCATCAAGCTCATACACAAGCTGCTTTGCGTTCATGAAGCTGCTCGCGCTGTTTTCACCGTTGCCTATCTCATTTTGAAGTCCCCAGAAAATGACGGAAGGTCTGTTGTACTGCTGTCTCATAAGCTCAACAAGCTGCCTTTTGGTATTCTCAGCAAACTCATTCGATTCGCCTAGCGCGTTGACAAGCGGTATCTCCGTCCACAGAACTATTCCGTTCTCATCGCACAGGTCGTAAAAACAATCCGTGTGCGGGTAATGGCACAATCTCACCGCATTTGCTCCCAGCTCCTTGATTATGGCGACATCCTCCTCATGCTCTGCCTCCGTGAGTGCATTTCCCATTCCCTTGCGGAACTGATGCCTGTTCACACCTCTGAGCGGATGTGATTTGCCGTTTAAGAAAAAGCCCTTTTCGCGGTCGACATAGAAATATCTGAAGCCAACCCTGTCGCTCACCTCATCGAGCACTTTATCACCCTCACTTATGCTGACCTTCACGGTGTACATATAGCCCGCATCTTTTTTTCCCGCAGCCATGCCTTCTTCACATATCCTTGCAGCTTCTCTTTCATAGCTTATTCCATTCCACAGGTGAGGGTTATCTACCTTAACCGTCCGCTCGTACACAGCCCTTCCCTGCGCGGGAACACTGATTTGTTCACTTAATGCCTCGGTCGCATTATCCCCCTCAACCGCAGTTTTTACCGTGACCTCTCTTGTGACATCGCTGTCATTTACAAGCTCTGTCCTGACAATGACGGTTCCGAGACTTTCAGGTGCCGTCATGTTCCTGACATCGGGTGTTGTGAGAAAAAGTCCCGACGAGCCGTTGTTATTCAGGTCAAAATGAACCTTATCGACAACGACGAGGTAAACCCTCCTGTAAATTCCACCGCACATATTAAAATCGGCGGATATTGGAGCAATCGCCTCATCGTGTGAATTGTCAACCCTGACCGCAAGCACATTCTGTCCATGCACCAGATAATCGGTCACGTCAAACCTGAATGCCGTGTAGCCGCCCTTGTGCGTGAACGCATCACCGCCGTTGTACGGCACATGAGCCCCATTCACATACAAATCGGTCTTTTGATTTGCCCCGTTAAACTCAAGGTATACCTTCTTTCCGTCAAAAGCCTCGTCATAATCAAGCTTCCTCCTGTACCAGAAGGCGGTGCGCAGATAGTCGTTTCCGCCGTCCTCCGCATCCTTGATATTCCATGTATGCGGGATGTTAACAACTTCCCATCCGCCATCGTCAAAATCAATTCCCGTCACTTCATCATCCGTAAGAGCCTCTCCGCCGAAGCGCCAGCCGTCACACATATCCCTAAGATATTTTCCGTCACGTCCGCTCGACGTATATACAGTATTTTCAGCCATGATACATTTCTCCTTTCGGTCATGCTTCTGTCAATAAAAATACCGCATATCGCCTCACTTCACAATGTAATAATCTACAAGAAAATGCAGTTTTTATCGTCTGTTCTTCTTAATCTCGCGTCTCTTTAGTGCAACCGCCTTTCGGTCAAAATTCCTAGCACTCTCATTTTTCAGGCTCTTATAGAGCTCATATCTCTCCGCCGACAGGCTTCCGTCCGCTATCGCAGCCTTTATGGCGCATCCCGGCTCCGTCTCGTGCCTGCAATCCCTGAATTTACAGCAGCCCTCAAGCTCTACAATGTCCGCAAAGGTGTCCTCAAGCCCCTCCTCGACATCGCACATTCCAATCTCCCTCATGCCGGGTGTATCGACAATGGTGACACCGTTTGGAAACTCAAATAACTGTCTTGTCGTCGTGGTGTGCCTGCCCCTCGAGTCGCTCTGCCTCACCTCACCCGTTTTCATGACCTCGCTGCCCGCGATTGCATTTATGAGTGTTGATTTTCCAACACCCGACGAGCCCATAAGCGCTATCGTCACGCCTGACCTGCAATATGTGAGAAGGTCACTCATTCCCTCCTGCCTTACGGCACTCACGGCATACACTCTGACATCCCCCGCTGCCGCTTTGACCTCGTCCATATAGTCCTTAACATTCTCACACAAATCCGCCTTGGTGAGCACAACAATCGGCTCAGCGCCCCCGTTTGACGCAACCGCAATGTATCTCATTATTCGATTTACGTTGAAGTTGTCGTTTAGCGAGCTCACTATAAAGCAGTAGTCGACATTTGCAACCATCTCCTGCTCCAAGGAATTTTTCATGCTGTGGTCGCTCGGATACGGGCGCTTCAAAATGCTCCTTCTGTCGCACACCCTCACAATCCTGCTCTCGCCCGACGGCTGGCAGTCGAACTCCACATAATCTCCCACTATCGGGTACACATCATTGCCGTAATAGATGCTTCCCCTGCATTTTGCAGGAAACTCTTTTCCCTCAAAAAGAATCGTAAACATATTTTTTTGCACATTGCATATACGTCCTACGCATCTGCTGTTCTCATTAATACTGTCACTGTTAAAATTGTTATTTTTCTCCATTTTTTAGTCCTCTCTGATTCATAATCATAATCTACGGTACATGATTATCTTATTCATTTCAGACTACCTCGGCACACTCCATGTACCGCTCACAAACTCATCATTTTCTATACAATAAGGCAAAAAAAAGACCGCAGCAAAAATGCCACGGTCCATAAGCTCAATAATTTGACATAAATATTAAAATTTCGTCTGATTGACAGCATAAAACAGCTCTCACTAATCAGACCTCTTCATAAACCGAGGTAATCACACAATATTCAATTACAATCTCCATCTCTGCATTTCTCATAATGAACTACCTCGCTTTCTTAAAAATGTTACAAACTTTAGGTTACACGGTGATTATATTGCCGCAATGCCTGTCTTGTCAAGTATTAAATACACCACGCCGCATACAGAGGAACCGATTTTATTCCGTTTTCCATTCCGAAATTCTTTGCGGAAACCCTCACCGACTGCGCTATATCATACTTCTTTTTAAATAATTCAAGACTTTTTGCCTTTACATGAATGTTGGCTTTACACTCAATCGGCAGAATACCGTTTCCATACATTATGACGAAATCAAGCTCTGCCGTGGAATTAGATTCCCAGTAATAGAGATTATGCTCTCTGCACGCTAACTGCACTGCAAGGTAATTTTCCGTGACAGCGCCCTTTGCCTCGCCGTCAAAATTAATGTCCGAGAGTATTGTCTCCACAGGTATCATTGCCTTTGCCGCCAAAAGCCCGACATCCAAAAAGTATATTTTAAAGCTCGTAATATCCTTGTAAAATTCAAGCGGAACCTTTCCCGCGTTTACCTTCTCACACTTTAAGACAACCCCTGCCTTGTAAAGCCAGTCTATTGAACCCTCATATTCCCTGCTTCTTGCATTGCTCCCGATAAGCCTGTATTGAAATTTCTTATTTTCCCTCGCAAGCTGTGAAGGTATGCTGTTGTAGGTCGCCACATGTCTTACCGCCTCATTCTTGGTGGCATACTTAGCCATATCAGCCGTATAATTATTTATTATCTCCGCCTGCTTTACCCTCACCATCCTATAGTCGTTCGTCTCAACGTATTCCCTGACGACCTCGGGCATTCCGCCGACCACGAGATAAGCCCTGTAAAGCTCAAGTGCCCTGCTATGAAGCTGTTCGCTTAAAGGAGTGTCATCCCTGTACCCTGCCTCAATAATATCTGCCAGAGCTTCATTTCCCGTAGCCATGAGAAACTCATAAAAATCCATCGGATACATATTGATTGAATTGACCTTGCCCACGGGAAAAGAATAGTTTTCCCGCTCAAGTGCAACGCCCAAAAGGCTTCCCGCTGCAATAATATGATATTCGGGCGCCTGCTCGTAAAAATATTTCAGTGATGTAAGTGCCTTAGGTGCCGCCTGAATCTCGTCAAAAATAATGAGCG
>UQZF01000112.1 GCA_900545455.1 uncultured Eubacteriales bacterium | reverse complement strand
GTTCAAGGGGATTTTGAGACGGAGCTTGGCGATAACACAGCCAACACGCTTGATGCCCTTGTGACGGCTTACGGCGGCGACGGAAGTGTTGCGGGCTATGTTGTGACAATCACCAACTCCGAGGCTTACGGCGGAAGCATACAGATGTCTGTCGGAATGCTCGTCGACGGAACGGTTGCGGGTGTCGAGATTCTCTCAATCAGCGAGACACCGGGACTTGGAATGAACGCGCAGAATGACAGCTTCCTCGGACAGTTCACGGGTGTTGCGACAAATGAGTTCGCATACACTAAGACAGGTAAGCAGGCGGACAACGAGATTGATGCGATTTCTTCTGCAACCTACACGACTAAGTCCATGACCAATGGTGTGAATGCTGCGCTTGCGGCATACAGGGCTATGTTAAAAAAAGGAGGTGCCGTCGTAAATGAATAAATGTATTGAACGTCTCTATAACGGCATTGTAAAGGAGAACCCTACATTTGTGCTCATGCTCGGAATGTGTCCGACGCTTGCGGTCACAACGGCTGCAATCAACGGCGTAGGCATGGGACTTGCGTCGACGGTGGTTCTCACTTTGTCTAATATTATGATTTCCATGTTGAGAAAGGTGATTCCGTCGAGGGTGAGAATGCCGGCATTCATCGTTATCGTTGCCACATTTGTAACGGTGGTGGATTTCCTCATGCAGGCATACTGCCCGCCGTCACTCTACGATGCACTCGGAATCTATATTCCTCTCATCGTAGTTAACTGTATCATCCTCGGACGTGCAGAGGCTTACGCTTCAAAAAATCCTGTTCTTCCAAGTATGTTTGACGGACTTGGAATGGGACTTGGATTTACCGTGGGACTTACCGTTCTCGGCGCATTCAGAGAGCTCATCGGTGCGGGCACCGTATTCGGACTTCATATCATGCCTGCATCCTACGAGCCTATGATCATATTCATACTTCCTCCGGGAGCATTCTTCGTTCTTGCGGCGCTTGTTGCGATTCAGAACAAGTTCAAGAACAAAAAGAAGAAGGAGTACTCAGACATTGAAATCTGCAAGGATGGCGGCTGTGCTTCGTGTACCAACATGATGTGCGGCGGAAGAATCTTTGCCGAGAGTCAGAATGAGGCTGCTTCTAAAGCAGAAAAAACGGTCAAGAAGGAGGAAGGCTGATGAAGGAGTTAATTCTTATTGCGATAGGCTCTGCACTTGTTAATAATGTCGTGCTCAGCCAGTTTCTTGGTATCTGTCCTTTCCTTGGAGTTTCCAAAAGAACGGATACGGCGGCAGGTATGGGTGGTGCCGTAATTTTCGTAATCACCATATCGTCGCTTCTCACGAGCATCATTTACAATTATCTGCTCGTTGGTTTACATATCGAGTATTTAAAGACCATTGTGTTCATCCTTGTGATTGCCGCGCTTGTACAGTTCGTCGATATGTTCCTCAAAAAGACCAGCCCGGCACTTTACAAGTCGCTCGGCGTGTATCTTCCGCTCATCACGACCAACTGTGCCGTGCTCGGAGTTGCACTCACGAACGTACAGAAGGATTATGGCATTCTCCCTTCGGTTGTGAACGGATTTGCAACCGCAGTGGGCTTCACAATCTCAATCGTAATCCTTGCGGGTGTCAGGGAGCGAATTGAGTACAATGACATTCCGGAGAGCTTTAAGGGAACGCCTATCGTCCTTGTAACAGCGGGACTTATGGCTATCGCCTTCATGGGCTTTTCGGGCATTATCTAGGGAGGTGCGGCAATGAACGGAGTATTGATTGCGGCGGCTGTCGTAGGTATATTGGGAATTATTATCGGTATTTTCCTCGGAGTTTCGGGCGCGAAGTTCGAGGTTAAGGTTGACGAGAGGGAGACTCTCGTCCGTGAGCAGCTTCCGGGAAACAACTGCGGAGGATGTGGTTATGCGGGCTGTGATGCCTACGCAAAGGCGATTGTCGAGAGCGGAGCTCCGATTAATCTTTGCGCGAGCTGTAGTGCCGAAAACCTTGACGTGATTTCATCGATTATGGGTGTCGAGGCGGAGGCTGCCGAGAAGAAGGTTGCCTATGTGAAGTGCTCGGGCGACTGCGATAAGGCAAAGACCAACTATGTGTACACGGGAATCGAGGACTGTAAGATTGCGGCGCAGATGCAGGGCGGCGGTCCTAAGGCGTGCTCTTACGGCTGTCTCGGCTACGGAAGCTGTAAAAAGGCTTGTCCTTACAATGCAATCGCGATAGTGAATGGGCTTCCTGTCGTCGATGAGTCCAAGTGTGTCGGCTGCGGAAGCTGTGTCGTGACCTGCCCGAAGCAGCTCATGGCGCTTCGCCCGGTTCGAAAGAGAACGGTTGCGCTAGCATGTAACTCGCCTGAAAAGGGCAAGCCTGTCATGGATGCCTGCTTGGCGGGCTGTATCGGCTGTACGCTCTGCACGAAGGAGTGTCCTTTCGGTGCAATCACGATGAACGGGAACATCCCTGTGATTGATTACGAGAAGTGTAAGGGCTGCGGCAAGTGCGCGATGAAGTGCCCGAAGAAGGTAATAAAGCTGGTGCAGGGGTAAGGATTGCCTGTGTTCATGGGTAACGTGATTAGTTTAACAATATAGACATTAATGCTTTAAGATTTCAGAGCCGTGATGCGTGGGCATTGCGGCTTTGAATTTCTTATATTAAGGATAATGTTATGCTGAAAAGTTTACAATTTGAATGTATAACTGATATAGGTTTTAAATGCAGCAATGTTTGACCAAAAGTAAGCAATACTCATAAAAACAAGCGAAGAAAATAAGCGAAGAAAACAAGCAAAGAAAACAGGCGAAGAAAGCAAGCATAGATATTAAATAATTTATCAGAGTAGTTTGTTTGTCAAAAACGACCGTTTACTTTAAAAATGAGTGAAAAGGAATAAGCCGGCGGGTGGAACGTCAATAATAAAATATAATGGCGAGTTTGCGGGATGTGTGGTAAAATAACAATGGGTTATATGTAATGATAGAAGTGTTAAAAGAGAAGGAGGTATAATATGTCATTTGCTTTGAAAAAATTGATGGAAAAATATGTTGAAGAGATAAGAAAAATATATGGCTCGCATTTGAAAAAAGTAATTTTGTATGGCTCTTATGCCCGAGGAGACTTCGGACCAGACTCAGACATTGACATTATGATACTTCTTGATATTACCGATGTCGATTTGAAGAAATACAGTATGGAATTGTCTTATATGACATTTGATTTTAATCTTGACAATGACCTTGATATTAAGCCTATTGCAAAAAATGAGGAACACTTTAAAAAGTGGCTTGATAATTATCCTTTTTATGCAAATGTGAACAGAGAAGGAGTAATTTTATATGGAGCAGCCTAGGGAAGAGGATAAGGGAACAAAAAGAGATTTAGTGTTATATTATCGTATTAATACTGTCAAAATAAATTGGATATGGAGAATTAAACACCGAGCAAAATACAATGAAAAAAATATCAAAAATTCGCGTAAATGACATACTTTTGGGTGCGGGGCTTCTTTTGGGAGCCCTGTGTCTTTGGTGTGTCATTTATTTTGTGGGAAGAAATACGGACAAAAATGCGCTTACGGTTGTGATTACCGTGGACGGGCAGGAATATTACACGGGAAGATTGATTGAAAATGCAGCAGAGGAGAAAAATGTGAAAACCACCGTTGGCAATAAAAGAGAGATAGATGTCGACGGTCACAATAAGGTGGTTATCGCGGGCGGCGAGGTGTGGATGGAGTCCGCAGACTGCCCGGATAAGCTCTGCGTGGGGCGGGGCAGAATAAGCAGGTCAGGGCAGACGATAATATGTCTCCCGAACAAGGTTATGGTGACGATAAAGGGCGGAAAGAGCGAATATGACGGGGTGGCACAGTGAAAAAGACGGATATTAGAATGGTTGCCTTCTGCGGTATGTTCACCGCCGTGGCGATTATAATGGGGTACATAGAGAGTCTTATAGTGATACCGGGGCTGCTTCCGGGGATGAAGCTCGGGCTTGCCAACTGCGTCATACTATTTGTGCTCATGAGATATGGGCTTGCGAGCGCGGTGCTTGTGAGCCTTGTGAGAATAATTGTTGTGAACAGCCTGTTCGGAAATATGACTGCGGCTGCCTTTTCGCTTGTGGGAGCTGCACTCAGCATTATCGTGATGAGCCTGCTAAAAAGGAGCGGGCGTTTTTCGACGGTCGGAATGAGCCTTGCGGGAGGCGTGGCACATAACCTCGGGCAGGTGCTTGTGGCAATGCTCATATTTGAAAATGCGGGAATGTTCTATTATTTTCCGATGCTGATTGTGACGGGTGTCGCTGCGGGAGTGTTCGTGGGGATACTTGCGGGACTTGTGATAAAAAGAATGACTCATGTGAAAGCATGAGCCATTTTATTTGTGAAAAATTATTTTTGACGGAATATCTCCTCAATATCCCTTTTGACAGCCTGCTACTCAAGCTTTAATTCGGGGTGCTCCTCAATCTCCTGTTTGATGAACATGAGTAAGAAGCTTATGAGCAGCAGTCCGCAGGAAAGCCATATAGTGTGCATTCCAAGGACGGGGATGAAAAGGCTTCCGATGCCTGCGCCAATCGCAAACAGGAAGATTATGCCGAAGTAGTGGGAGGCTTTATAAAGTATCTCCCTGTTGTGTGTTCGGCGGTATGCGCAGAGGGAATCCATGCCGCTTCGGAGATTTCCGATACACATGGTGCTCGCGTAGGCATAGCCGTTCACCTTGCGGAAAGTCTGAACCTGCATCGCGCAGGAGAAGGAGACTATCGCGTTGGCTATGAGGTTCATGCTCTCGGGCATGAAGCCGACAAAAAAGAGCAGTATGATTTCAAGAATCAATACAAGCTGCCGCCAATGTATGCGCCGTGCATTCCGGTACCGCTCGCGGATGAGTTCGGCGGCTGCAACACCGAAGGCAAAAAATACGAGAGGGACAAGATAGTGTATTCCGGCACTTAAATTTCCCTCAAAGAGATGCTGGCTCAGAAGGACGATGTTTCCCGTCTGCGCGTTGGCGAACACCTTTCCTCTGGAAATATATGTGTAGGCATCCTGAAGTCCGCCTGACAATGATAAAAATGCGGCAGTGAGGAACGCCTCCGACATCTGCTTGTGTGCTTTTAATCTTGCTGATAGTTTCATAACTGCTCCTTCAATACATGTATAATACCTCCTGCATAATAGCAGAAATGTGCCCGCACGTCAAACATTAAGGTTGCAAAACTGCCGGTTTAAGGTTATTATATAAACAAATGTTTTGGTGCGGACGGCACCTGGCAGAATATCATCGGTTTTGAAAGGATTTATTCAATATGAAGGGCGAAGTATTTCAGATTTGCAGTATTGTTACATCCGCAAAGAATGCGTTAAATACAAAGACATTTATACAGTATGAACCGCTCAGCTATGAACTCAGCACGGTCTTCCAGTTTGTGCCTGAGGCTGAAGGTGAGAAGGGCGAGATTATAGAGGACGTTGAGGGGTGGTACGCACGATGCGTGTACAACGGCATGGAGGATATCAAGATTCTTGCACCTACAGGTGTTAAGGACAGAAGATTACTCGGTTTTGTGAATACATCACAGAATATCATGCTCTGCTTTTATCCTAATGACGTTATACATATGTGGATGCCGAGATGGATTCTTGACAAGGACAAGAAAGGCTGGAGAATTATATTTCAGGAGAAGATTTGGGAGAATCATCCGACAGGAAAGCCGACATATAAGGATAACACGGAAGCTTTCAAGCAGGTTCTTGGGGATATCGGTAAGCTCGCAAGGGAGCTTGGCTTCGAGCACTGGGGACAGGTGTTTGACCGTTCGATAAAGATGCTTGAGGGGGACTTCGATTACGAGGCGTATGACAAGGAGGTTGAGGAGAAGTTCAGACAGATGGGAAGAACTGTTCCGGCCAGAAAGCATCTTGATATTCCGGGTCATAACAAAGATCTGTTTGAGGCTGCGTCAAATGCAGATGTGTTTGGCGGCATGGGTTCGTGGAATGACTCCCCTGCGGGAGCAGCATCGGGGAAGGGCTTGGAAAAAGAGTATAATGAGCTTTCCGATAAGCTGTTTAACCAGATTGCTGTTGCCATAATGTATTCAATCAATCAGTGGTAGGTTGCGGACATGATTTCATATATTAAGGGTGAATTGGTTGAGGTCACGGAGAATTCCATAGTGCTTGACCATAATGGAATGGGTTTTTCAATAATGATGCCGGGTTCGATACTTGACAAGCTTCCGTGTGTCGGAAGTGAACTTAAAGTGCATACATATCTGTATGTCAAGGAGGATATCCTTGATTTATACGGATTCCTCACAAGGGACGACCTTAAGATATTTAAGCTGCTTATTACGGTGAATGGAATCGGTCCGAAGGGTGCACTTGCCATTTTGTCGGCATTTTCGCCCGATGACCTGCGTTTTGCGGTTCTTGCCGGTGATGCTAAGACGATATCAAAGGCTCCGGGAATCGGAAGCAAGACGGCACAGAAGCTCATAATTGAGCTTAAGGATAAGCTTAAGATAGAGGACGTGCTTGACGGCACAGGTGAGGGATATGTATCGCAGGATAATATGGCTGATACGGCTGCTGCTGAGGCAGTTATGGCGCTCACCTCGCTCGGATATTCTGCCGCGGACGCGACAAGGGCAGTGAGAATGGTTGAGAATGCACAAGACATGGATTCGGAGGCAATTCTTAAGGCTGCACTCAAAAAGCTTGCATTTATGTAGAGATTAAGAGGTAATTGTAGATGGAAAAGAGGATGATTTCCACTGAGTTTACGGAAGAGGACATGCCTATTGAGTCAAGTCTTCGTCCGCTCGCACTGGCTGATTATATCGGTCAGGAGAAAGTGAAAAAGAACCTTAAAGTGTATATTGAAGCGGCTAAGAGCAGGCAGGAGGCACTCGACCACTGCCTCTTTTACGGTCCTCCGGGACTTGGAAAAACCACGCTTGCCGGCATTATTGCAAATGAAATGGGCGTGCATCTGAAGGTGACATCAGGTCCTGCGATTGAGAAACCGGGTGATATGGCTGCAATTCTCAACAATTTGCAGGAGGGCGATCTGCTCTTTGTCGATGAGATTCACAGGCTCAACAGACAGGTTGAGGAGGTACTCTATCCTGCGATGGAAGATTTTGCGATTGATATAATGATAGGCAAGGGCTCATCGGCACGCTCGATACGTCTCGACCTTCCTAAGTTCACGCTTGTTGGTGCAACTACGAGGGCGGGACTTTTAACAGCACCGTTAAGAGACAGATTCGGTGTTATATGTAAGATGGATTTTTACACCGAAAACGAGCTAAAGAGCATTATACTGCGCTCGGCACAAGTGCTGGGTGTGGAGATAGATGATGCCGGTGCACAGGAGATGGCGAGAAGGTCGAGGGGGACTCCGAGACTTGCCAACAGACTGTTAAAGAGAGTAAGAGATTTCGCACAGGTTCAGTATGACGGTAAGATTGACTACGAGGTTGCAAGAGCGTCACTTGACAGGATGGATGTCGATAAGCTTGGACTTGACAGAAGCGACAGACTTCTGCTCTCGACAATTATGGAGAAGTTTTCGGGCGGTCCGGTGGGACTTGACACGCTGGCAGCGGCGATAGGCGAGGACGCCGGAACGATAGAGGATGTATATGAGCCGTATCTTATTCAGAACGGACTTATCAACCGTACACCTAAGGGGCGTGTCGCCACGGAGCTTTGCTATAAGCATTTCGGAATAAGCAGGTAGAATATGGACGAGATGAAGGTTATTGCCCACATTTATACGGATTTTGATGAGAAGTTCGGGATACCGAGGCAGAGCGGGATTGTGGAGGCAAGCAGGGGACGGATAGTGTTTGAACCTGAGTACAGAAATGAGGATGTGCTGTTTGGAATCGAAGGATATTCTCATCTATGGCTTGTGTGGAAGTTTTCAAGAAGTGTTAGACAGGAGTGGAGCCCGAAGGTGCGCCCGCCGAGACTTGGCGGCAACAGGCGGATGGGAGTGTTTGCCACTCGCTCACCGTTCAGACCGAATCCCATCGGATTGTCAAGCGTGAGGCTGTTAGAGGTAAGGTGCGGGACGGAGAACGGGGTAGAGCTTATCGTGTCGGGAGTTGACATGTTAAACGGAACCCCGATTAATGACATCAAGCCGTATCTTGCGTACACGGACAGTCACGCGGATGCCGTAGGAGGCTTTGCCGATGAGGTCAGAGGGTACAAGGTTCGCGTTGAGATACCCGAAGATATTGAGAAGCTTATCGAGGCGGACGGTCACAGTGAATTAAAGGAACTCTTATCACAGGATCCGAGACCGGGTTATAAAAATGACACCGGGGATTCACAAAGAATATACGGGATGAGTTATGCGGGGCATAACGTGAAGTTCAGGGTGAGTGACGGAGTGCTCACTGTTGTGGCGTATGACAGAATACAGCCGTAATATATACGGGATTGCACGATGAGAAAAACAGGAAATTTTTATTGTGTGTCTCCAATTTATGTGTTATAATAGATAACAAATATCTACAATAAAGATAAGGAGTGGATTATATGTCGGCAAAGAACGAGGCAGAAGTGCTGATAGGCGGCAAGGTGCTGACACTGAGCGGCTACGAGAGTCAGGAGTATTTACAGAAGGTAGCGGCTTATCTGAATAACAAGCTGACTGACTGTAAGCAGTCGGAGTCATTCAGGAGACAGGCTTTGGAGCTTCAGAACATTATGATCCAACTGAATATAGCGGATGATTATTTTAAGGCTAAGAAGATAGCTGATACTCTTGAGGGCGACCTTGAGAGCAAGGACAAGGAAATCTATGACCTTAAGCATGAGCTCATTGCTCTCCAGATTAAGTTTGACAATCAGGCGGGTGAGATCAAGCAGCTAAAGAAGGATATACAGGAATATCAGAATACTATTATCAAGCTGGAGACACAAAAGGATACTAAAGATTGATTATCGGGGGGATTTCCGCATGGAAAGCCCCCATTTTTGGTTTTTTTGAGAGAATAACGGAGGCTGTTATGGCGGTTAATTATAAT
>UQZF01000111.1 GCA_900545455.1 uncultured Eubacteriales bacterium | reverse complement strand
GGATAAAGGATATATATGCGAGCTCAACGAGCAGAGTGACAATGACATAATGAGATGGGTTGTGTCGCTGCTCAAAAAAGAGGGCAGGACAATGGACAATGCCACGCTGCAGTTGTTCCTCACCAAGACGGGAAGCTCGATGGAGAACATATCGCGCGAGCTCGAGAAGCTTATATGCTACACGATGGGACGAACGGCGATAACCTCAGAGGACGTCGAGGAGGTGTGCACAACACAGACGACCAACCGAATTTTTGACATGATAACGGCTATATCGCAGAAAAATCAGGACAGAGCACTTGCGCTCTACTATGATTTATTAACCTTAAAGGAGCCGCCGATGAGAATTATGTATCTTATCGCGCGCAACTTTAACCAGCTTCTCATGGTAAAGGAGCTCACGGAGAACGGCAATGCGTCATCGGCGATAGCGTCAAAGATGGGAATACAGGGCTTCCTTGTCGGAAAGCTTCAGGCGCAGGCGAGACCGTTCAAGGCGGGCGTGCTAAGGCGTGCGCTTGAGGAGTGCGTGTCGCTTGAGGAGGCGGTAAAGACGGGAAGGCTAGAGGACAGGCTCGCGGTCGAGATGCTCATCGTGAAGTACTCGGCGGCGTAAAAGAGTATAAGAGTAAAAAAATAACCTCCGCGCGGGCAGCCACCGCGTGGAGGTTATTTTTTATTAAAATCGAGCTGAAAGCTTCGATTAGTTCATGCTGTTAACAAGAGTAGCTAATCTGGACACCTTTCTTGCAGCGTTGTTCTTGTGGTAAACGCCCTTAGAGCATGCCTTAGCGATCTCTGTAGAAGCAACCTTGAGCTCAGCAGCAGCGGCAGCCTTATCTCCGGCAGCAACAGCAGCTTCAACCTTCTTAGTATAAGTCTTGATCTTAGACTTGATTGCCTTATTGCGGTCTGCTCTAGTAGCAGCAACTAAAATTCTCTTCTTTGCAGATTTAATGTTAGCCAATTTAAGTACACCTCCAAATAGTATATAAAAATATTCTAAGTATTAGTGTCTACATCAGAACAGACACGGTGGTACTAATGTAAACATACTCGAATAGTATAGACCACGAAATCTTGATTGTCAAGGGCTGTTATGTATTTTTTTACGAAATTTGGAAAAATTATTACTGCCTTAAATATTATAGCACGATTGGAGAAAAAAGGTGAACAAATTGAACTTGGAAGTCAGAACAGACCTTGCACTTGAGACGAAGGAGAGTTTGGATGAGGACGGAAAGTTAAGGGGCGTGATTTTTGAGGAGAAGAAGGATGAAAAGACGGGAATCACGGTGAGCAGGCTCGAGATTTTAAATGCCCTTGGTGAAAAGCACATGAGGCGTGCAAAAGGGGTATACTACACGTTCGAGACGGTGCCACTGTCGGAGAATGACGGCGGTTATCACAGGGAGGTGTCGGAATTTTTGGCGGAGTATATCAAGAAGACAGTGGCAAAGCACATGCAGGGCGAGCCACCGTTCCACATTCTTGTGGCGGGGCTCGGAAACCGCGAGGCGACACCCGACGCGTTAGGTCCCTATGTGGTCAACAATCTTGACATAACCGACGGTGTCGGTATTGAGGCGGAGGGTTTTGCATTTGTGAGCGCGATTGCACCCGGGGTTATGGCACAGACGGGCATGGAGACGGCGGATATTTTGAGGGGGATTGTGAAGAACACAGAGCCTGACTGCATAATCGCGATAGATGCCCTTGCGGCGAGGAGCACGGCGAGGCTTGCGTGCACGATACAGCTCACGGACACGGGAATCATGCCGGGCTCGGGTGTCGGAAATCACAGAAATGCGATAGACAGTGACAACATGGGAGTGCCGGTGATTGCCATTGGCGTTCCGACGGTTGTTGATGCTGCGACGATTGTGGGCGATGCGCTTGAGGGGCTTTTAGACAGCATGGATTATTCTAAAAGAAAACAGATTGTGCGTGATTTCATACCACAGAGCATGTATCAGATGTACGTCACGCCGAAGGACGTGGATGAGACGGTAAAGCGGATAAGCTACACAATCTCGGAGGCGATAAACATCTCGATGAGCTCGTGAAGAATAATCGATGGGTTTACCAACAAAATATTGAAACATCTTTTATACCGACAACGAATATACTGCAATAAAGCTGATGTGCGGATGTTGATTGTGGGTAGAGGAAGATTCAAAAGGGGCATGATGTATATGGTTCTGACAAGCTGTATTGTTGTGCTTTTTTTGTGCCTTTCACGGGCGGGGCTTAAAAGGTATATGCTGACAACGTGTTGCAAAATAGCGCTGAACACCTTCTGCCCGGCTGAGTTTTACGAAAAGCCGCTCTACTACTATGACACAAGCACGCACCCGGCGGTTATGGTGTTCGGAAATATTTTTCCCATTGTGAGATTTATGGCAAAGAATGACGTGACGGACGGCGAGAGGGCGCTCTCCATCCCTGCCGCGAGCGATTCGGTGTACATGGAATTTTGCACGGAGAGTGATGAAAATGTGGAAAAAAATGAGGACGAAGAAAGTGGCGGTGGAGAAAACGAGGGTGATGAGAGTGGGGATGTCGTCGCGGATGCCGAAGATGGGGAAAATGAGAGCAAGGAGGATGCGGGCACAGGTGAAAACGTGAGTACTACGACGTTTGCGACATTGAATGTTCCGTACTCTTATGACAGGCTCGTGGACTACAATTTTGTGCACGACAGCTTCTATGTCATTCCGTCGCACACCGCACTGCTTAGCGATGTGTTAAAGCCTGAGGAATTTTTGAAAAATGATTTGTCGGTGACTGGAAAGACACCGTGCATTCTCATTTATCACACGCACTCGCAGGAGGCGTTTGCCGATTCAACGGGGAGCAATATGACGATTGTGCAGGTGGGGGATTATCTTGAGAAGCTACTGGTGGAAAAATACGGCTACGAGGTGATTCATGTGACCATGCCGTTTGATATGCTCGACGGAAATCTTGACAGGAGCAAGGCGTACACCTACGCGCAGGAGGAGATAGGGGCGATTGTGAGTGCGCATCCCGAGATTGACATGGTGATTGATCTGCACAGGGACGGAGTGAACGAGAGTCTTCATTTTGTCACGGACATAGACGGAAAGCCGACGGCGAAGGTCATGCTTTTTAACGGCATAAGCTATTCAAAGAATCAGGGAAACATAGATTATCTTTACAATCCGTATCTCGAGGATAACCTTGCGCTGACGTACCAGATGTTTCTGCTAGGTAAGACATATTATCCCGATTTTTTCAGATGTATATATATAGAAGCGTACAGATATAATCTGCACCTGTGCAAGAGAAGTATGCTCATTGAGGCGGGAGCCCAGACCAACAGCTTCGAGGAGGTCATCAATGCGATGGAACCTCTCTCGGAGCTGATAGCAAGGGAGCTCTCGGGTGAAAAGATAATAAAATAAAAATATTTGTGATAAAAATATGGCAAAGCTATGACACGACGCTGTCGCCGAGCACATTGATTGCGGCGAGTTTGTCGAGCTCGTTGTTGAAAAGAATCTTTAATGCGCCGTCCTCGCTGTCGCGATTGTTCACGATGGCGAGGTTCTTTATGTTGATGTGTGAAGCTGTGAGACGGCTTATAACATCGAGAAGAGCACCCTCCTTATCCTGAATACTGCAGTATACGACGTGTTCCTTGATGATAGGCCCGCGCCTGCCGTCGGCGACGGAGTTGCGGTACTGTCTCGCTTCGTCAAAAAACGCGTTGAGTGCGGCATGGTCCTTTGACGAGATAATGCCCCTTATATCGGAGAGATAATCTATGTAATCGCCAAGAAGCTTCACTATCGCGTCCGTGTTGGTGGTGCATATCTGCTCCCACATTTCGGGGGATGAGGAGGCGATTCTTGTTATGTCCTTGAAACCGCCTGCGGCGAGAAGCTTCATGGTCCCGTCGGCATCGTCGGAATGCTTGATGAGGTTGACGAGCGATGCGGCGATGATGTGCGGAACATGGCTTATTCCGGCAACACTGTAGTCGTGGTGCTCCGGCTCGAGCACAACCGGGATTGCACCCGTGAGCTTGACAAGCTCTATGTATCTTGCGAGCATATCCTGAGTGGTCATCTTGGTAGGCGTTATCGCGTAAAATGCGTTCTCAAGCAGAATGTCCGAGGCGTTTGCGTAGCCTGTCTTTTCGGAGCCTGCCATAGGGTGTCCGCCGATAAAGCACTCCTCGAGTCCGAGCTCCTTTACCGTGCTGTGGATGTAGCCCTTCACGCTTCCGACGTCGGTCACGATGCAGCCCTTTTTGATAAAAGGCATGAGCTTTTTTAGGTAGACCGAATTGTATTCGACAGGTGTGCACAAAAAGATAAAGTCGCAGGCGAGAAAGCTCTCGTCGATGTCTGCCGCCTTGTCTATTACGCCGTCGGCGACAGCCTGCTTTAGAGGGGCTTCGCTTCTGTTGTATGCGATTGTATATATGTCAGGTCGATTTTTCTTTAGAACTTTTGCGATGGAACCGCCGATAAGACCGATTCCGATAAAACCAACTGTGAGTGTGTTCATTGTGTCAAATTTCCTTCCTTATCAACGTATATTTCCGAATTAATGGCAATTCTGAATGTTTCATTATCAGGATTAACAAATCTTCCCATAGTCATGTCACCTTCATTGCATACTCGACTTCAAAATATGATATATCATGTATAATAATATGATACAGTACTTTAAAAAACAAGCTTTTTTTCAAAACAAGAAACCGCTCATTTTTATTCAATCAACAAAGAGATGAATAAAAATTGAGCGGTCATTAAATCTTTCTTTAACTTATGTTGCACGATGACTATAATATTCATAGATTATTTCAATCTGCGAAATCCCCCAAACACGGTAATTTAAAGGAATATCTAACATCTTTTTATATTAATAACCTTATTGAGGTTAAGTATAGTTAAAAGGAAACAATTTGTCAACAACGTATTCTGAGCTCAATAAGACTAAATTAGGTATATTGCTCGAAGGGGAGTATTTTGAGTATTGGTGGTCAAAAAAATGGTCGCAAATCAACAAGGAGGTGGCGTTTTATGCCTAGAAAAGGAGAGAATGTGCGTAAACGTAAAGATGGAAGATGGGAGGGACGGTATTCAGTAAAGGATGTATATTGTGGTACTACCTGTGTACATTCCGTGTATGCCAAATCATACAATGAGGTCCGCCGCAAGCTTGCGGAAGCCAGAAGAGCTGCGCAGACTATGACAGCAGGGGCAGATTTAAGCAGAAATGATGTGAAAACGGACGCTGTTGCCGAGGAGTGGCTTGATTATATGGAAAAGATGAGAAAACATTCAACATGCGTCAAGTATAGAAATATATATAAGGGATATATCCGCAATATTATAGGAAATCTTGGTGTTACTGAACTTAATACTGAGAAGGTGAAGCTTATACTCACAAAGGAACAAGATATATCATCGAGCATACAAAGAAGCATAGTATGTGTTACAAATCAGTTGTTGAAATATATCTCATCAGTATATTCTGTTGAAACATGCAGGCTCAAGAGTGATAAGACAAGTGTGGCGTCAAAGCCGATAGAATCTTTTGAAAAAGCCGAGCAGATAAAGCTGATTTCATATCTGTATGATAACAGTGATATATATAAGACAGGAATTATGCTGTGTCTGGCAACAGGATTGCGTCTTGGAGAGGTCTGTGCTTTAAAATGGGAGGATATTGACTTGGATAGCAGACTTCTGCATGTGAATAGAACTGTTCAGAGGATTGCTGTTGAGGGAGAAAGCTCTAAGACAGCATTGGTGGAGAGTGAACCTAAGAGCATTTTTTCAAAGAGGACTATTCCGTTAGCCGATACGGTTATTGAATGGCTTATCCCGTATTATCATGAACATGGGTATGTACTTAAACTAAACAGACCTATGGAACCACGCACATATCAGAATAAGTATGCCGGCTATTTGCAATATTCGGGTATCAAAAAGAAAAATTTTCATGTATTGAGGCATACATTTGCGACTAACTGCGTAAACAGCGGAATGGATGTAAAGAGCCTTAGTGAAATAATGGGACATTCCGATGTTAAAATAACGCTCAACAGGTACGTTCACCCGACAATGGATACGAAGCGCCGGTATATTAACACAATGTTTGCTGAATATGACAATTATACGGGTAAAAAAGATGGTCAATACCAGGAAGAACAGCAGAAAATATAAGACCTTGCAGGTATAATTTCGCAGATTGAAATAATCTGCGAAATTATACCTGCTTTATTTATATTGTTTCCGGGGAAGCTGTGCTTTATGAGAATGATAAAAAAAATTTTGTTTGTAACCACAATCAGTGGATTTGTGCCACAGTTTGAAATGAATGACGTGAAGATAATGCAGGACATGGGGTATGAGGTTCACTATGCGTCAAATTTTACGAAGCAGGTTTACTCATTCGACCAACAAAAACTTGTGGATCAGGGGATAAAGCTTCATAGCATTGATATAGAGAAATCACCGCTAAATCTCCATGCGGCGATGAAGGCAATAAGGCAGATAAGAGAAATAATAGAAAATGAGCAGATATCAATTGTGCATTGCCATAATCCGATGGGAGGTGTGTGTGCACGGATAGCGGCATATAGGAGCAGGATTAATACATACATTATATATACCGCACACGGACTTCATTTTTATAAAGGAGCTCCGCTTGTTAATTGGTTGCTCTATTATCCGGTTGAAAAGCTTATGGCACACATGACAGATGTCATAATAACGATTAACCGGGAGGATTATATCAACGTAAAGGAGCATTTCAGCCTGAAGAAAAACGGGCATGTTGAGCACATACATGGTGTGGGAGTTGACATGGACAGATTCAAGCCGATGCGGGAAATATCAGAAAAAATGAGATATGAGCTTCAGGTTCCGCCGGGAGCGTTTCATATTGTGACGGCAGCAGAGCTTAATGAAAATAAAAATCAACAGGTAATTATAGAAGCAATCGCAGCTTTGCAGAGGGACGACATTTATTACAGTATATGCGGAGTCGGACCAATGAAAGAAAAATTGGAAAAGCTTATTGAGGATAAGGGACTCACAGATAAGGTAAGACTGCTGGGATTTTGCAGTGACATGGATAAAGTTTTGCAGACAGCGGATGTGTTTGCATTTCCGTCGCTTAGAGAAGGACTTGGCATTGCGGCGATTGAGGCACTTGCATGCGGCGTACCGGTTATCGCATTTAAGAACCGGGGGACGAGCGAATATATCATAGATGGTGTAAACGGAATAATGTGTGATAGAAATGATGCGGATATGTTTAAAGAAGCCATATTAAAAATGTATTCCGACAAAACATATCGCAGAAGCTGCGCGGAAAACAGCAGAGCGTCGGTGAGAAGGTTCGCAGATGTTGAAGTAATTGCCGTGATGCAGAGGATATACGGGGAAGCAGATAAAATGATCTCGTGAAATACAGGGAATGGAGATGTCAAAATGCCTGAGATATCGGTTATTATGGGAGTTTATAACCAACTTAACAAGGAAGTGTTGCTGGGGGCGGTGAATTCAATCCTCAATCAGACAATCAGGGATATTGAGTTTATCATATATGATGATGGTTCATGTTCTGAGGCGGCAGACATTTTAAAAGAGATAGCCGCATTGGATAAAAGAATAATTTTAATCGGGCAGGAGCAGAATCATGGGCTTGCATTTTCATTGAACGCCTGTATCGATAAGGCGAGAGGAAAGTATATAGCGAGAATGGACGCGGACGACATATCATATCCTGACAGATTGCGCAGGCAGAAGGAATTTCTTGAAGCTAATCCCGAGTATTCATGGGTTGGATGCTGCATAGATCTCTTTGATGACAATGGCGTGTGGGGATATAGAGAGATGCCCGTTGAACCTGCGGAGAAGGACTATTTGAGATTTTCACCGTATGCACATCCGACGGTGATGTATAGGGCTGAGATATTTGACACGAATCAGGGGTACATAGAATCTAAAGAGATGCTCAGATGTGAGGACTATGAAATTTTTATGAGGCTGAGAGCAGCGGGGCTCAGAGGAGCGAATCTTAAAGAGCGTTTGTTCTGTTATCGTGAGGACAGCGATTCATTCAGGCGTCGCAATATAAGGCAGAGATTGAATGAGGCAAAGTGCAGATACAGAAATTATAAGAAGCTTGGAATTTTATTTCCGAAGGGATGGTTATATGTGATGAGACCTATTGCGGCATGTATTGTCCCGTACGGAATTTTGGAAATATATAAGAGAAAGCTGTATTCAGCGGACAAGAGCTCATCAGGTGAAGGTGTGAATGCGGCAGAGGTAAGGATAAATGCGGAGAAAAATATCAATATTAGTCATGCTGGTGTTGTCAGGACTGTTGACGGCATGCGCTAAATCCACGCAGCAGAATGATACAAATGAATATGCGGTCTTTGCTAACCTGTTTGGAAATGTGTCGCCGACAGATATAGCGGATGAGACGGAGGACACAGAGGGCTATGCAAAGCAGGAAGCAGAGGCAGAGGGAAATGAAATCACGACGATGCTTGAAGTGGCTTCAAAGGCAGATATATACAGCAGTCCTAATAAGAGTGCATCAATATTGGGAAGTGTTGAAGAGGGAGAAAGCATAGAGGTAATCGAAGCCGGCAATAAGACAAGATGGTATCGTATAGTATATAACGGACGCGTCGCGTATGTGCTGTCAGAATGTGTCACTGTTGAAAAGGAAACAGAGACTACAGGTACAATGGTAAATAATACGACGACTGAATCGGTCACACAGAAGGCGATGGAGAGGACAACTGCGCAGCAGCGTACAACGGAGCGGTCAACGACTGCAGCTGCCACAACGCCTGCACCGACCACAACAGAACAGATAACGGAAGTGAGAACCGAGACAGAGAGACAGACGGAGGCTGCAACCGCAGAGGAGACACAGCCTACGGAAAGGGAAACGGAGGCGACGACGGCAGAGACAACAAAGCCAACGGAGAGGGAGACCGAGACCACGACCGAAGAGACGACAAAGCCAACGGAGAGGGAGACTGAGACCACGACCGAGGAGACGACAAAGCCAACGGAGAGGGAGACTGAGACCACGACCGAAGAGACAACGCAGCCTACGGAACCGGAAACTACAAGTAC
>UQZF01000110.1 GCA_900545455.1 uncultured Eubacteriales bacterium | reverse complement strand
GCGCAGAGTGTGCGATGTGGTGAAGGAAATATAATGAAAAAGCTTAATAACTTTTCAAAAAATCTTGATGTACTCAGAAAGGCTGATTTTGAATTTGCTGACAGTAACGAGATATACAGAACGGGAATTATCTGGCAATTCAGTCTCACATTCGAGCTTGCGTGGAAGGCATTGCAGGAGGTCTTGAAGCTGCATGGTGCAATCGAGGCAGAAACAGGTTCTCCGAGAGAGATATTGCAGCTTGGATATAAAATGGGCTTTTTGGATGACTCTGCCGTGTGGCTGTTAATGTTGAAAAAGCGCAATACCTCCGTTCACATATATAATGAAGATGAGGTGGACGAACTGCTTTTACTTATAAGAGACAGCTTTATACCTGCTTTTTCGGTGCTTGAAAAGACTCTGAAGGACAAGGTTCAGGAGGCGAGGGACAATGGCGGCTACATAGCGGGGGCGATGCTGCAGGAGAAAAAATATTTTGATATTTTTTTAAAGAAAATCGGTTATGAGCTCACAGAGGAAAAGATAGACAGGCAGAAGGTTTTTTTGTATTTGAAGGAAAAGAACTGTGCCATGTTGGGAATAAAAATTGATGAAAGGCACAAGCATGCCGTTGTTTATACTGGTAATGACGGTGATGTATTGCTGTTCATTAACAATAAACACAGGAAATCTGATGAGCCGTGTGAGATAAGGCTTGATGAAGGGGAGCTGCGGCAACGCTTGGGTGACGTGACAGCCGTCGCATCGTTAAAGACTTATGAGGGCGAGCCGATGAATTCGCTCCCTTATATGCAGGCATCGCTTGAATGTCTGGACGAACTCTACTCAAAAACAGAGCAATTTTCATCAGAGCATCAATCAAGGGAAAATGTGTTAAATACAGTGGACACGCTGTTTCGCCCGCTTCTTCTTGATTCCGTTGCGATGATGGAGCTTGCAGGTGCATCGTCGGTGGCGGAGTGCATAAGAGCACAGCAGAAAAAATATATTGATGCGGTGTTCAAGGGACAGACAGAGCGCATAAGGCTGTGCGATTATATTGACATGGCGCAGTTAAAAAATATAGTTGATGAGTGGAAAAGGCTGACGGCGGAAAGAATCGATAAATTAAAAAGGACAGTTTATTCATGAAAAACGGCACTCCATTTATGAAAAAAGAAGAGATAATAAAGCTGATAAAGTATGTTGTCGGTTCTGTTGCAGCGGTGTTATTTTCCGCGGCGGTCGGGCTTCAGTTTGCTTACGCGGCGGGAATAATAACACTTCTGACCATTCAGGATACCAAGCGGGAGACTGTGAGAATTGCCATTAAGAGAGTTGTTATTTTTTTCATAATGACAGTTCTCTCGGCGGCAATATTTCCGCTCGCCGGGTATCATGTGTGGGCGTTCGGAATTGTGCTGATTCCGTATCTTGCCTGCTGTATCGTGCTTGACATGAAGGAGGCAATAGCTCCGATAGCGGTGCTCTGTACGCACTATATTTCTGCAGCAAGCTGTTCTGCAGCAATGATACTCAACGAATTCCTTATTCTTGTGATAGGTGCGGGGGTCGGAATTCTGCTCAACCTTTTCATGCCGGACAGCAGGAGGAGGCTTGTCGAATACCGCCGTATGGTTGACGACAAAATGGTACATATTCTAAAGAGAATGTCGCTGTACATGGAGCGTGAGAACAAGTCCGATTACACGGGAGAGTGCTTTGATGAGCTCGACAAGCTGCTTGACGACCTGAAAAAAGAGGCGTTGTACTATATGAACAACCATTTTCTCGGCGAAAATGATTACTACTATGAGTACATGCAGATGCGCGCGAGACAGTGCAGCATCCTAAAGAGGGTGTACTCGGACATAGTGAGGCTTACGACAACACCACAGCAGACTAAGGCATTGTCCGAATTTGTGGGAAGGATTGCCGATGAGTTCGATGAGGCGAACGATGTGCATGAGCTTCTGGCTGGGCTTGAGGCGCTTCGTGAAGCCTATACCGCCTCCGAGCTTCCAAAAAGCAGGGAGGAGTTCGAGAACAGGGCGATGCTCTATCATATCATGGAGGATATGAGAGTTTTTTTGGAAATTAAGAAAGATTTTATGAGGTAAACGAAATGAAAAAGGAAGAAGAAAAGACAAATGTAATGCGAATCCTTGACCAGAAGAAGGTCAAATATACTTCGCACAGCTATGATCCTGAGAAGGCGGTAAGCGGAACAGAGGTCGCTGCGGTGCTCGGACAGGATGTGGAGCGGGTTTTTAAGACACTCGTCACGACAGGAAAGACGGGAAATCACTATGTGTTCGTGATTCCTGTCGCTGAGGAGTTAGACCTCAAAAAGGCAGCCAAGGCGGTCGGAGAGAAGTCGATTGAGATGTTAAAGTCGAAGGAGCTTCTGCCGCTCACGGGCTACATACACGGAGGCTGCTCACCGATAGGCATGAAGAAGTTTTTCAGGACGGTTTTCCATGTGCCGTCGGGCAATGCTCAGAGCGCGGGTAAAAAGACGGCCTATGATTATGAGACAATTTTTTTCAGCGCGGGAAAGGTCGGCTATCAGGTTGAGATGCCGCTTGAGGAGCTTAATAAAGTCATCCGCTTCGAGACGGCGGACATTATCGTGGAGAACGATTAGGATTCACGATGAAATACACACGAAGCTTGATGTATTTTAATCGGAACCGACAAGACGCAGATTAAAATAAGTATACTTTTTACGGCAAAATGTTAATGATGTATCTTGACGCTTTATGAACATGGGGGTATTATTTAATCATGTGTATAGCGTGTGAACGCATATATTTTTGCTTCGCAAAAACAAAACAAGGAGGCTTTTTTAAATGGAAAAGAAGAATATCGATTGGGCAAACCTTGGCTTTGGATATATCAAGACCGATAAGAGATTTGTTGCAAATTATAAGGATGGCGCATGGGATGACGGTGTGCTCACAGAGGACGATAAGGTTGTAATCAGTGAGTGTGCGGGCGTGCTTCAGTATGCACAGACATGCTTTGAGGGTATGAAGGCATACACAACAGAGCAGGGCAAGATTGTTACATTCCGTCCTGACCTTAACGGTGAGAGAATGGAAAATTCATGTAAGAGACTCATGATGCCTGTATTCCCTAAGGAGAAGTTCGTCGATGCGGTTTTAAAGACTGTTGAGGCTAATGCGGCTTATGTTCCTCCTTACGGAAGCGGTGCCACACTTTATATCAGACCATATATGTTCGGAAGCAACCCTGTAATCGGTGTTAAGCCTGCTACAGAGTATCAGTTCAGAATATTTACAACACCTGTAGGTCCTTACTTCAAGGGCGGCGCTAAGCCTCTTACAATAAGAGTATCGGATGTGGACAGAGCGGCTCCTCACGGAACAGGTGACATCAAGGCAGGTCTTAACTATGCGATGAGCCTTTTCAACATTGTTGATGCACATGAGCATGGCTTTGATGAGAATATGTATCTTGATCCTGCGACGAGAACCTATGTCGAGGAGACAGGCGGTGCCAACTTCATTTTCGTAACCAAGGACGGCAAGGTTGTTACACCTAAGTCATCAAGCATTCTTCCATCTGTTACAAGACGTTCACTTCTCACGGTTGCCAAGGATTATCTTGGACTTGAGGTTGAGGAGAGACCTGTTGCAAAGGCAGAGCTCAAGGATATGGCTGAGTGTGGTCTTTGCGGAACAGCGGCAGTTATCTCACCTGTCGGCAAGATTGTTGACCACGGAACAGAGATTTGCCTTCCAAGCGGCATGAGTGATATGGGACCTGTGACAAAGAAGCTCTACGATACACTCACAGGTATCCAGATGGGACGCATTGAGGCTCCTAAGGGCTGGATTTACGAGATTATGTAATAACCAAACAAGTGAAAACGGAGGAAATACGGATGAAAATCAGCCGCTATCGCACGGCGTTGATGGGCTTTGCTACATTGTGGATATGGTATTTCCATTGTGGTACGATGTTGTTTGAAGAGTATGATGGACTTATTCACGGTGCGGCATGGTATATTAAGCGCGTCGGCTTCTGCGGTGTCGACATCTTCATGCTTCTTTCCGGCATGGGCTTGTACTATCATTTCAAAAAGAAAGAGATACACAGCCTCGGCGATTATGGAAGTTACTTATGGACACGTTTTTCAAGGGTATACAAGGTGTTCCTGCCTGTGACGGTGATAATTGCATTTGCACAGAATTGGTCATTCAGAACATTTATAGGTAATATTACGACCTACAATAATTTCAGATACAATATTTATTCATATCTCTGGTACATTGCGGCAATACTTGCACTCTACGTTGTTGCGCCTGCTTACTTTTATGTGTTTAACAAGAGAAAACACTACATAGTATTTACCGTTGCGGTAATATTTGTCGAGGTGTTCTGCCTTTTTGCGTTTAAGGATCACCTGAGAATGGATATGTCGGCGCTGTTTAACAGAGTTCCGGTGTTTACGCTGGGATTTTGTGTCGGCAGGCTTGAGTATGAGAATGCGTGGAAGAATGGTGCAGCCTACACGGTGGCGATTATCTCGACGATAGTCGGTGTGGCTTACACATACTGTCTTAACACGGACAGAATTGCGTCGATAATACCTGCACAGAACGCGCTTGCCAATATATTTGTCGCGTTCGGTATAGTTATGCTTCTGCCGAGTATATTAAGCCTGATAGAGAAGCTTGACATCGGAAAGGTATTTGTGAAGTTCATGTGCTTTTACGGGGTGTTGAGCCTTGAAATGTATTGTTATCAGGAATTTTTGGAGAGCTATGTCAGCAGCTATTATGCTTCGTTCAAGGGCGATGCGGTGTGCCTCGCGGTGACGACGACTGCGGCATACATAACACATCGTGCGGTGAAGCTTGTAACTGAGCGAAAAGCACAGAGTAATTAAAGTTAATTAAAAGAGGAGTTCTGCATAAGCGGAGCTCCTCTTATTTAAGCAAAAGAGAGGAAGCGTATGGAGGAATTTAAGTTTTTATGGAAGTATATAGTGCGGCATAAGTGGCAGTATATCGGTGGAATAGCCACACTGTTCGTGGTAGACTTTCTGAACCTGTATATACCGAGACTTACCGGAGAGGTTACGGATGGACTCACGGCGCACACGCTGGGCTTTTCGGGACTTATAAAAATTATCGTGGCGATTATGCTTGTCGGTGCGGTTATCGCACTAGGTCGATTCCTTTGGAGATTGTTTTTGTTCGGTGCCGCGAGAAAGATTCAGTTTGAAATGAGAAATGATATGTTCGCGCACCTTGAGGGAATGTCGGTTGAGTACTATAACGAGCACAAGACGGGAGATTTGATGTCGAGATTTATCAATGACCTCAACTCAATCCGCTCGGCTATAGGTATGGCGGTCATATCGGCGTTCGATGCGACGGTTATGGCGGTCATGGTTATCTGTCAGATGATTTTCTATGTCGATTTGAAGCTCACACTTCTCGCAATCATACCGATGCTGTTTATTTTTGCGGGGGAGTTCTACTACGGCGCGATTATGAAGAAGCGCTTTAACGAGAAGCAGGAGGCACTTTCGGATTTGACCGATATGGTGCAGGAGAGCTTTTCGGGCGTGCGTGTCATAAAGGCATTCGTTCAGGAGAGAGCGGAGTTAAAGGCATTTTTGAAGTACAATGACAAGTCAAGGGATAAGAACATGAGCGTTGCGAAGCTTCAGGCGGTTGTGATGCCGCTTCTCGATGTCATCATCGGAGCGAGCAGCCTTATCACCTTATTATACGGCGGTTATCTCGCACTTGTCGGAGATATAACGCTCGGACGTTTTGTCGCGTTCAATCAGTATGTGACAATGCTCGTGTGGCCTATGATTGCGGCAGGTGAGAGTATCACCACAATGTCACAGGGACTTGCCTCGGCGAAGCGTGTCAAGGAAGTTTTAGACGAGAAACCTGAGATATTTGATGATCCCGATGCGGATAAAGTTGAGAAGATTGACGGGCATATAACCTTTAACCACCTTACATTCATTCATAACGGACATACGGAGCCTACGCTTCTTGACGTGTGCCTTGACGTGCCTGCAGGAACGACGCTTGCGGTTATCGGAAGAACGGGCAACGGAAAGAGTACGCTCGTCAACCTTTTGCTCCACCTTTATAACACGAAGCCGGGAATGATACTCATTGACGGAAGGGACATAAACAAGATTCCGTTAAATGTATTAAGAGCGAACATCGCCTATGTTCCGCAGGACAATTTCCTTTTCTCGGATAGTCTCAGACACAATATTGCGTTCGGAGCCGAGGACGATGATATGGATGAGGTAATAAAGGCGACAAAGGCGGCTTGTATTCACGACAATATCGTGGCATTCCCTGACGGCTATGAGACGATTGTCGGCGAGAGAGGAGTCACGCTCTCGGGTGGTCAGAAGCAGAGAAGCTCGATTGCGAGAGCTCTCATGAAGGACGCACCGATACTCATTCTCGACGATGCACTCTCGGCGGTTGACACCGACACAGAGGAGCATATTTTAAATAACCTCAAGGAGAACCGAAAGGGCAGAACGACAATCCTCATTGCACACAGAATTTCCACGATACAGAACGCGGACATCATTATGGTGCTCGATGAGGGAAGGGCTGTCGAAATCGGAAATCACAACGAGCTTATGGCAAAGAACGGAATATACAAGAGCATGTTCGACAAGCAGCAGCTTGAAGCTGCCAAGGGACAGGGCGGTAAGGAGGTGGCTGAATAATGAAGAGATTACTTAAATATCTCAAGCCACACGCACTGACGATGGTTATTGTGTCGGTTATGGTGCTGCTCATAACGGCTGTCGAGCTTTATAAGCCTATTATCATAGGTGATGCGATAGACTACTATATAAATGGATATTACAACGCGTATGCCGTGGTGGATGCGGATGCTCCCGGAGCCGTGCGTTACGGTGATGTGTATATAAGCAAGAACTACGACGAGGATGCCGTGAATGATTCATTCTATCAGATGTTTCTCTACGAGGACAATTACTACATGGCGGAGAACATAACGGCGGAGGAGTGCGAGGTTCTTGAAAAGGCGGGACCTGAGATTCTCTCGGGATATGCACAAAACGCAAGGTGCCTTACAAGGGACGAGTTAAAGGAACTCAGACATTTTGATTTTACGGGAATATGCCGTGCGGCGCTTCTCTATCTCGGCGCCCTGCTTGCGGGCTTTGTCTTAAACGCACTTCAGACATATATGTTACAGAAGCTCGGTCAGGATATTATCTACAAGATGCGTGAGGAGCTGTTTGCGCATATTCACAGCCTGTCGCTCAGCTTTTTTAACACACAGCCCGTCGGCAAGCTCGTGACGAGAGTTACGAACGATACCGAGGCGGTAAATGAGATGTTCTCAAGCGTGCTTGTCAGACTTTTCAAGAACATCGTAAAAATAATCGGCTATGCGGTTGTAATGCTTTCAATCAATGTGAAGCTCGCGGGATATTCATTTCTGCTCCTGCCGCTCATAGGCGTGCTCACATTCGTGTTCAGATACCTGTCGAGACAGGCGTACAGAATGACGAGAAACAAGATTACGGATATTAATACCTTTCTCTCCGAGAATATCTCGGGCATGAAGCTCATACAGATATTCACGCGCGAGAAGGAGAAGTATGCGGAGTTCGAGGACAAGAGTAAGGGACTCTACAGGGCAAGCTATAGGGAAATGATGATATTTGCCATATTCAGACCTATCATTTACCTGTTGTCGATTGCGGCACTTGCGATAATTGTCGCAAGAGGCGGAAGCCTTGTGCTCGGAGGAACAATCTCTATCGGAACCCTGTATATATTCATCAACTATATAAGCTCGTTCTTTGACCCGATTCAGGAGCTTGCCGAGCAGTTCGGAACGCTGCAGTCGTCGATTGCGTCGGCTGAGAAGATGTTCCAGATTCTCGATGTGAAGCCTGAAATTGTAAATCCTGCACATCCTGTAGATGTGAAGATTGACGGAAAAATCGAGTTTAAGAATGTATGGTTTGCTTATGAGAAGGATGAGTACATCCTAAAGGATGTAAGTTTTACGATTAATCCGGGTGAGAAGGTTGCCTTTGTAGGTGCCACGGGAGCAGGAAAGAGCTCAATTCTCAACCTTATCGGACGCTATTTTGACATTCAGAAGGGTGAAATCCTTATCGACGGTGTGAACATAAAGGACATTGATACCGATGTGCTTCGTGGCGCGATAGGTCAGGTACAGCAGGATGTATTCCTCTTCACTGGAGACATAAAGAGTAATATCTCGCTCAGAAACGAGAACATAACGCTTGATGAGATTAAGGCTGCAGCCAGGTATGTAAATGCCGACAGTTTTATAAGCAAGATGCCGGGCGGCTACGATGAGCCTGTGACGGAGAGAGGTTCGACGCTCTCCGCCGGACAGCGCCAGCTCATTTCTTTTGCAAGGACACTTGCATATAAGCCGACGATACTTGTTCTCGATGAGGCGACGGCTAACATTGATACCGAGACGGAGAGCCTTATAACGGAGGCTATGGAGAAGCTCATGACGGGAAGAACGACCATCATGGTTGCCCACAGACTTTCGACAATCCAGCATGCCGACAAGATTATGGTTATGGATAAGGGAAGAATCGTCGAGTCCGGAAATCATCAGGAGCTTCTTATGCAGAACGGTGTGTACCGGAAACTGTATGACCTTCAGCTTGCGGCGGAGGTTACGGAATAAAAACATAGAAAGAATAAAGAATACAAGCGACCTCATCAGTGGATGTATTTCCAACCGATGAGGTCGTTTTTATCTTATTATATACTCTTTTATAAAACTCTCCGCCTCGTCCGCCTGCATATAATTCATATTAAGCGTGTACAAAACCGCATTTTCTACAAAGAAAACCGTTGTCATATTCTCCTGAACGGAAATGAGATACACGAAATCCCCGTCCTCAAATGTAGCTAAATCCACTCCCTCCTTTTCGCTTCCCGCAAGATAGTCCGAAAAACCAAACGGCACAATATCAATGCTTCTGATACCCCAGCCGTTCTCACCACACATAATCTCAACACGCCACGAAGCATCGTCACTACTGTAGCGCACCTTGTAATACTTTATCTGCTCATCGCAGAACTGCCTGATACTTGTGGATATTTCTGCCTCGGAAAAATCCGACAGACTATCGTATTCCGTGTATTTGACGCCATCATCCGCACTTTCCTGATAT
>UQZF01000109.1 GCA_900545455.1 uncultured Eubacteriales bacterium | reverse complement strand
GCGATAGGGCAGTACAGCCCGTTCTATCAGCTTATTGTTGAGCCGAATGCCTACAAAAATGTCGAGTACAGCTACGCGCTTGTGAGAAAAATAACGGTTCTCGGAAGCAGCTGCGAGACGGTCATGGTCATCAAGATAAGTGAAAACTATCTTGAGGGACGCTTGGGCGACAGCGATTACATAACGCTTGTGTCGTTTGAGGACAAGGAGATATTCTACGGCTCGAGGCGAAGCTATTACGGAACCCTGCTGCCGTTTGAGGTCGATTACGATGCGGAGCACTATTCGGGTAAGTTTATGGAGGAGTTCGAGGGCGTGAACAGCCTTGTCGAGGTGAGCTCGCAAAGCCTCAAGCAGTCGGGAAGCAATCTGTACATAACGACGATTGATAAGAACGCGTTCTGGAGCATAATCAAGACCTTGCTGGTTGCCGTGTCGACCGTAATGGTGGCACTTGTGGTTCCGGCGGTGTTTATGATAAAGTTCTCGCACTCGTTCGTGAGCCAGGTAAACACGCTGCGGGATGAGATGCACAAGGCGAGCAACGAGGACTACGATATTTTAAAGAGCTTCTCGGGAAGCTATGAATTACAGCAGGCGTACGGCGACCTTCTCGTGATGGTAGACACGATAGAGCAGCAGAAAGTGGCAATGTATGAAGCGATGCTCAACGAAAAACAGCTTCAGAATGAGCAGCAGGAGATGGAGTTTAAGATGCTTGCAAGCCAGATTAACCCGCACTTTCTTTACAATATGCTCGAGACGCTGAGGATGAAGGCGTTCACGGCGGGCGACAGGGAGGTCGCGACGGGAATCAAGCTCCTCGGCAAAATGCTACGATATGTGCTTGTAAATATCGGAACGACGTACACCACGCTCGCAAACGAGCTTGAACACATTGAGACGTACATAAAGATTCAGAAAATCAGGTTTGACGACAGGGTTAACTACAGCCTGACGGTCGATGACGGCATAGACACGGGAAAGTATATGCTGCTTCCTCTGCTTTTACA
The DNA here is from genome assembly GCA_900545455.1 of uncultured Eubacteriales bacterium. GTDB lineage: Bacteria > Bacillota > Clostridia > Lachnospirales > Lachnospiraceae > CAG-882. The sequence goes on along the minus strand of UQZF01000109.1, from coordinate 8,258 downwards.
GCCTATTGTCGAGAATGCGGTTGTCCACGGCTTGGAGGGTGTAGACGGCACCGGGCATATACAGATACATGTGTATGAGGGGGAGAAAGCACAGGATAACGTGGACGGAACCATTAAGGGTGACGGAAAATGTCTTATAATAGAGGTGACGGACAACGGCAATGGTATGACGCAAAATCAGCTCGAGAGCATCAAAAAGAGCATGAGCGAGGACAGCATATCTAAGCATTCGAGCATAGGAATGGCTAATATTGACCAGAGAATCAAGCTTTGCTACGGGGAGGGCTACGGCATAGACATACAGAGCACCGAGGGAGAGGGAACGAAGGTCACGGTGATTCTTCCGCGCTATTCCGATGAGCCCGCCAAGGGCATGTAAAAAGTTATGGTAAAAGTAAAAATTAGAGTGTAAAAGATGTAAAAAAGACAATGTTTTTTTATTCCCACCCATGGCATAAAATTGTATCAAACGCTGAGGGTGGGTTTCGTGTATCCTTGGCAAAAAAATTAAGGAGGTTTTTATCTATGAGAAAGTTCAAAAAAGTATTGGCAAGTCTCATTGCCGGAACACTTGTACTTTCAAATGCGGTTCCGGTGCTTGCTGCACAGGATTCATCGGCACTTCCTGACGGAACAGCATACTTAAACATTAACAATTCAGACTGGCAGCCGTTCGACGCTGAGTGGGTTAATGCAGAGATCACGGGAGACGGCTCCTACACAGTATCAATGACGGCAACAGAGGCACAGAACCTTGCACAGTTCAACGCACTTGAGGTTGTCAACGGCGAGGAGGTTCTCGGAACAGGTGCGGTTCTTACCGTGGATTCCATTGAGCTTAACGGAAAAGAGATTGAACTTCAGGGTTCAAGCTACACATGTTCGGCAGACGGCTCGGGTGTTACAACAAGAGTTAACCTTTACAACGAGTGGAATACACCGGATGCAACTGCAACAGCAGGCGATGACAAGCACGCTGACTGCCGTGTGGCAGAGGGAAATGTGGCAGATGCCACAGCATGTCTCTGGACAGCAGACCAGCTTACAGGCGTTACATCAATCGTTGTCAACTTCACTGTATCAGGCTTCGGAACAGCAGGCGGTCCTGCTGAGGCAGCAGACAACTCTGACGCGGCAACAGAGGCAGTCGCACACCTTGTAATCAACAATGAGAGCTGGGGCGAGTACGAGGCTGAGTACGTTGATGCGACAATCACAGGCAACGGTACATACACTGTATCCATGAACGCAGCAGAGGCACAGGACCTTGCACAGTACAATGCACTTGTTGTTCCTAACGGCGAGGCACTTCTCGGTACAGCATGTGTACTCACAATCGACAGCATTAAGCTTAACGGTGAGGAGATTACACTTCAGGGACCTAGCTACACATGTTCGGCAGATGGCGCAGGAGTAGATACAAGAGTTAACCTTTACAATGAGTGGAACGCTCCTGATGATACGGCAACAGCTGGAGATGACAGTCATCTTGACCAGCGTATCGCAGACGGCAATCTTATGGATGCTACAGCATGTCTCTGGACAGCAGATGACCTTGCAGGTGTTCAGTCTGTAGAGGTTACATTTACAGTATCCGATTACGGCAAGAACGCTGAGGCAGGTGAAGCTGCAGGCGGCAATGGTGAATTTGATGCTAACGGTGAATACAACGTATACTTCGGCGTTCAGACAGCAGCTTATTCATTCCGTAATGCCTGGAATGACAACTACGGTCTCGGAACTCCTGAGTTCGACCAGATTACAGGCTGGAACGGCAACGATGAGGTCGTAAGGACAGGAACAATCACAGATGCCGTAATCAAGGGAAACGGTACATACACAGTATCACTTACAGGTGTTGATTTTGCAGATGATGCAGAGACACTTAACCTCTTATTCCTTTCAACAGATATTCCTCTTGACAGCGATGTAAAGATTACAGACATCACGGTTAAGATGGGCGGCAAGAAGGTATATGATTTCGAGGAGTCATATCAGGATCCTGATACCAAGGATTATATAAAGACTCTCCTCATCAATACATACAACGACGCTTTCAACGGCGAGAATGAGTTCGCATATACATTATCCGCAGGTATGGATATAGAGGTTACGTTCACGGTATCCGGTTTTGCTTACGATAACCCTGATGCAGTTCCAAGCGGTGACACATCGGCAACAGAGACAACTCAGGCTGCAGAGACAACAAAGGCAGCAAACGAGGCGACTACAACAGCAAGCACTGAGGCATCCCAGGGTGGTGTATCCGTGGGTGTTATCATCGCAATCGTTGCAGCGGTAGTAGTTGTTGCAGCAATCGTGGTTGTAGCAGTTAAGAAGAAGAAGTAAGCTTAGGGCTTAAAGAGTTTCGGCAACTGAATAACGGTCAATCAAAAATGAAACTGTCGCCATGGCACGAAATGTCAGGCGGCAGTTTTTTACTATATATGATGCTAAGGTCAAATCGTCATAGGACACAGGTGTCAAAACATGCCAATCTAATTTACATATGTATGACATGTTATATTTATGCATATCAACTCCGTTGTCCGATGCGGGTTGTTCTAAGCACTCTGCCAAGGTGTTTTTTACATACACCAACGATGCCAAATGCCCATCCATGGGCTATGGCATCTAAGTCAGCATCCATGCTGACTTTGGCTATATGGTGAGCAGAGTGCCAAGAACAACCATGCATCTTCCAAAAGTCGTGATATACATAAATATAACACATCACACATTATTAAGTTTATTGAGCAGGTTTTGACATCCGTATGTATATGATGTTGAGGTCAAACAGGCAAAATATCTTCATAATGTATAAACGAATGTATTTATGCATTTTGCGACTTTTGGAAGAAGCTTAGTTGTTCTTAGGACTACGTTCACAGCGCAGCCAATTCCGACATGGATGTCGGAATAGATGCAAACAGCCATGGATGGCTGATTTTGCATCGGTGGCGGACATTATCAATAGGTATGCCGGAGTCCTTAGAACACCTTGCTTCGCACAATCGGAAGCAAAATGCATAAATACATTCGTTTATACATTCAAAATACTCATGCCTGTTTGACCTCGACATCATCTTTATAGGAGATTCAAAACACAAAAAACTGCACTGCAAAAAGTGAATGCATTTTTGAACTTATAATGACGGTATTAAAAAATAAGTGAAAAATATATAATGTAAGCATAAAGCAAGGAGGTATCAAGATGAACGAAATAATCAGCAAAAGAGAGAAAAAAGCTAATAAGTTCTACTATATTTCGCGTCTGGTTTCGCTTCTGTCAGTGTTCATGATGTTTCTTCCCGCAATCAATCCGGGACGCTTTTCAGCACTGATAAGCAAGAATCTTTCGGTATTTACGGCAGGCGTGTCATACAGCAGTCTTGTAAGTGGAGCAGGACGAGCAATACGTCAGGGCTGGGTATCACAGTCGGCATACACATTTATTTTTATGGGAAGTATGCTTATATGTATCGGTATTGTGGTGTGTGCGGCAGGCTCATGTGTATCTCTTGGAAATCTTAAAATGAAAAATCTGAGCAATAAGATTTCGCTTGTCGGTGCAGTTATACAGAGTGCAGGACTTGTGGTTCTTATGCTTGGCTACAATGAGATGATGGCATGCAGCAGACCTGAGAAGGTTGGACCGGGATTTGCGATGGGCTTTATAATCTTTCTTGTGGCTGCACTTATACAGCTTGTATTTTCAATACTTAATCTTGTGGTTCTGCCTAAGGCAGATAAAGCCGACAAGATGGAGATGCAGACAAAGTACAGGTTATTCCTTATGTTCCTTCCGTTTGCAATGCTTGCATTTATATTCTGCTATCTTCCTTTGTTCGGATGGAGATATGCATTCTTCGATTACTCGGCAGGCGGAACACTTTCGGCAGACAATTTTGTCGGAATGAAGTGGTTTAAGTATCTGTTCAACAATGCGGCAACAAAAAGAGATATCGTAAGAGTTCTCAGAAATACACTTGTAATGAGCGGACTTGGAATTGCTACAAGCTGGATTCCTATGGCATTTGCCATATTCATATCCGAGATTAAGTGTTCATGGTTCAGAAAGATTGTACAGACATTTACGACAATTCCTAACTTCATAAGCTGGGTTTTAGTTTACGCTATTGCATATGCAATCTTCTCAACAGACGGTTTCTTAAACGGTTTCCTCACGATGATAACAGGAGCGAACCACGCAACCAACTATCTTATGGGTGACTCCGGAACCTGGGTTAAGATGCTCGCGTGGGGCATGTGGAAGGGAACGGGATGGAGCGCAATCATCTACATAGCGGCTATATCCGGAATTGATGTCCAGCTCTATGAGGCAGCTACGGTTGACGGGGCGGGACGTTTCCAGAAGATGTGGTATATAACACTTCCGGGACTTCTTCCTACATACTGTGTACTTCTTCTTATGTCAGTTGCAGGTATCTTAAGCAATGGTATGGATCAGTACCTTGTATTCGAGACAGCCAACAATACAAGCACCATCGAGGTGTTAGATCTCTATGTATATAAGCTTGGTATCAGCGGAGGACTCATTCCTCTGTCCACGGTTGTAGGTATGGTAAAGACTATTGTGAGTGTAATCTTGCTCTTTGTAGCTAACGGAATATCAAAAGCAATCCGTGGCGAAAGTATCGTATAGGAGGTGGAAATATGGCAAAGACAGCACAGGAAAGACTCGATGCCAAAGCAGAGAGAGCTTATTACAGAAAGCACAAGAAGCAGTACAGGTTGAAACCATCAGACATTGTATTCAACATATTAAATTATGCATTTTTTGCATTGTTTACACTGTCATGTTTCTTCCCGTTTTATTATTTGTTCATCAATACCATATCCTCGAATGATTTAGTTCGTGCAGGTAAGATTAATTTTTACCCGGTTGGAATCAATTTTCACAACTACGTTGCAATGCTTCAGGTCAACGACCTCGGAAACGCATTCCTTGTATCTGTATCAAGAACACTTATAGGAACATTCCTGATGGTGCTTGCTTCCGCTCTTGCAGGATACCTTGTAACCAAGAAGGAGATGTGGCACAGAAAATTCTGGTACAGATTCCTTGTTATTACAATGTACTTCAACGCAGGCATTATTCCTGTATACTTGAATTTCCTTATGTTAGGTCTTACCGATAACTACCTTGTCTACATTCTTCCGGGAATTGTAGCACCGTACAATATCATCCTTGTAAAGACCTATATTGAGTCGATACCTGCGGAGCTTGAGGAGAGTGCATACATAGACGGTGCGGGCTTTATGACAGTGTTCAGAAAAATTATATTCCCACTATGTAAACCGATACTCGCGACAATCACGATATTTGGTGCCGTGGGTCACTGGAACTCATTTACCGACTCACTTATCTACATGCAGAACAGCCCGAAGCTCTACACTTTGCAGCACAGACTGTATGTGTACCTCAACTCGTCAAGCAACCTCGACAGTATTATGAACAACACGACGGCAGCGAGCGCGGCAATGCAGCAGCAGATGAACATGAAGGTTATCAAGTATACGGTATCAATGGTAACAATCATACCTATTCTTCTTGTATATCCGTTCCTGCAGAAATATTTTGAAAAGGGTATCATGTTAGGTGCAGTCAAGGGTTAAATTGTATTGATTTGAAATTGAAATTTTAGTAAAATAAAATGTAAATAAGGAGAATAAAAAAGTGAGAAAATCAAAATTATTAAAAAAAATCACGGCTGTCACACTTTCGGCAGCAATGGTGCTCTCAATGAGCGCATGTTCTAAGGGCAATGCGGCGAATGGTGGAAAGGGTGAGCCTATAACACTCACTGTGTTCAGCCAGTTAGCTAACTACAACGGAGAGCAGGTTGGATGGTTTGCCAAGGAAATGTTGGACCGCTTCAATGTTAAGCTCAATATCATTCCTGAATCAGACGGAACCTTCGATACAAGAATGGAGTCCGGAAACTTAGGAGACATAGTTGTATTCGGAAGTGCAGGTAAGGAATACAAGTCAGCAGTTGAGTCAGGTGCTCTTCTTGACTGGAACGAGGATGATATTTTGACGCAGTACGGTCCGTACATAGTTGAGAACATGCAGGCAGCTCTTGAGAAAAATAAGCAGATTAACTCGGACGGTCTTGTTCATGGTATCGGTCACGGAATAGCAACAAGCAGTGAGGATCATCAGGATTTCTTCTATACATGGGATTTAAGATGGGATTTATACAAGGAGTTAGGCTATCCTGAGGTTAAGACACTCGATGACCTTGCAGACTTACTTGCAGATATGCAGGCACTCTGTCCTACTGATGATAAGGGCAACAAGACCTACGGTGTGTCCTTATGGCCTGACTGGGACGGCAACATGGTAATGTATGTTAAGTCTATGGCGACAGCGTGGTATGGTTACGACGAGCTTCATCTTGGACTGTATGACAGCGATACAGGTGAGTTCCACGGCGCTCTTGAGGAGAACGGACCATATCTTGAAATGTTAAAGTTTTTTAACACTCTGTACCAGAGAGGTCTTCTTGATCCGGATTCAATGACACAGACCTATAATGAGATGATTGATAAGGTATTAAACGGCGGTGTATTCTTTTCAATCTTCAACTATGCAGGTTCTCTTGCATACAATACTGAGGATCATATAGCCAAGAATAAGATGATGCTCACAATGAAGCCTGAGGATGCAACTCCTATCGTATATGGTATGGACACTGCGGGAGGAAACAGAATATGGGCAATAGGTGCTAAGACAGAATATCCTGAGCTTTGCATGGAGATCATCAACTGGTTATGCACACCTGAGGGAAGAATGGTATCAGAGTACGGTCCTGAGGGCGTTACATGGTACTATGATGAAGACAAGAACACTCATTTTACTGAGCTTGGTGCAAGTGCAATCAGGGATGTCAACACGGTAATGCCTGATGATTTAGGTACATTCGGAGACGGACGTCAGCAGATTAACAACATCACATGGTCTCTTGATGCACAGAACCCTGATTCTAACGGTGAGACCTACAACTGGCAGAACTGGAAGAGCAACTTAGCTGAAGCTTCCTGTGATATTGAGCAGGATTGGAGAGATAGGACGGGAGCAATTTCAATTCAGGATTATCTCAACCAGCATGAATACAAGGTAGCACCTGCAACCTCATACACGGACGGTGTAAGATCCGATGAGCTTGAGGTAACATGGAATCAGGTTACCAAGTGTATCGTAAACGGAAGCTGGAATGCAGTATACGCTTCAACGGATGCTGAGTTCGAGTCAATCGTGTCTAAGATGATTTCAGATGCTTATGAGTATGGTTATGAGCAGTGCATGGAGTGGAACGAGAATGAGGCTTCAATCCGCCATGAGCTCGAGGAAGCAGTTCGTGCAAAGGACGCAAAGTAATTAAGGTTATTTGAACGCAGAATAAGCAAAGCGACTGCGTTCATGAGCAAGTAGCGAAAGCGGATTGCGAATGTCCGCTTTACATATTGAGGGCTGTTGCACTAAGGCTGCATTTAAGTGTGACAGTCCTTTTTATAAAAGGAGATATTTGATGAAATTTTTCAGTGTGGACAGCCCGCTCTACAAGTTCATATCAACATTCTGGGAGATAGTGAAGCTGAACTTTTTCTGGCTGGTATTTTCACTGCCGGTTGTGACTATCGGTGCTTCCACGACGGCGGCATTTTCGGTTGGGCTTAAGATGGCGGACGGGAGCGAGGGCTATATATTCAAGGCATTTTTGGAAGCGTTTAAGGAAAATTGGAAAAAGGGTATACCGCTTGGGCTGTTGAATCTTCTGATAGCGTATGCGGCATATCTGGATTTTGAGCTTTTTAACAAGATTGAGGGAAATCCGTTTATATGTCTCGTGATGGGGATACTTGCGGCGGTTATAGGAGTGACGGGATTTATGTACTCGTATGCGCTGCTTGCGAGATATGAAAATTCTTTTATCAATACCATGAAAAATTCTTTTGAAATCTACACAAGGTATTTCGGGCGCTCGATTGCGATGACACTCATAGTTGCCCTTGAGCTTGTGGTGATGTTATGGAATACGACAACAATGTATTTTATGATACTTATAGGACCTGCCTGCATTATATACACGATAAGTGCAGGTGCGTTATATATTTTTAAGGATATAGAGAGAAAGGAGAAGGAAGGATAATGAGAAAAATGATTGGGCGCGTGTGCGCCATAGCTACTGCGGCAGTCATGCTTGCGGGAACAGTCATGGCACAGCTTC
>UQZF01000108.1 GCA_900545455.1 uncultured Eubacteriales bacterium | reverse complement strand
AATCTTGCTGTACTATACAACAATAAATACAATTCAACAGATAATACATAATTTTTATAAATCTGCATTAACAAAATTATGATTGCAATACATAACAACAGCCCTGCCTCAACAAGCTGTATGGGAAACAACTTTATCCCCGCCGGAGCATACGAACCTGCCGGAAACACTACAGCTCCCGGTCCATCATATGGCATTCCGTAACAACATCCGGCCATAAAGCATCCCACACGACCAAAACTATGAATAAATGGGATAAGAAAAATGAACTTCCTGACATATTCTATTTCATTTATCTTATGTATCTTTCCGGCCAAAAACGTCAACAGGAGTCCTCCTATAAGTCCCCCATAAAATACAAAACCACCCTGCATAAGCTGATTAAAATATTTTGTTTCTGTTATCCTTTGCCATTCTATTGTTTTATATGAAACAATAAAATATAATATTTTTGCTCCAATGAATCCCCCCAGCATACAGTAAGCTTCTAAAATTACCAAATCATTAAAATCCAATCCATACTTGTGAATCATACGCAGTGCAATTACATTTGATGCAATGACCCCCAGCGCAATACAAAAACCATATGCCGGAAGATTCAGTCCAAATAAGTTAAAATATATGCACATGATATCTCCAATGCTATCTCTTATAAATTTGACAAAGGTTCCTGCCATGTAATGCACAGGAACCTTCACAAATTTCCCAACCTAATTTAAACTTGCTCCAACACCGGCTAATCCGCCAACACACGCTGCGCATGCAATATACAGAATGAGACAAAGGACTAATCCAATGATTGAACACACCATACCGGCTGTGGCAAGACCATTGTTTTCAGTATTCTTTCTTGCAATGGCACCCAGTATGATTCCGACAACACCAAGTATTGCTCCAAGCCATCCCAGTGCACCTGCTGAAAAAATACCAATGAGTATTGATATAATACCAAGTACTAACGCTGCTACTCCCATGTTTTTCCTCCTTAGTTTTATTTTTGTCCATTATACCCCCCCCCGTTTATTTTTGTCAATATATATATTAGATTTTTTTAATAAAAATTTTATATTTAATCATACCTATATCTCCACATACGACTGTCTATTTTTTATCAATTCTTGTACGACTGTACCCTATGTGCTACAATGAGTTTATGTGCGATTGCACGAACCCATTCGGGATTAAAATTTAGGAGGCTATGATGGCAGGTAATGTAATTGTAGGTCAGTCCGGCGGTCCAACCGCTGTAATCAACTCAAGTCTTGCAGGTGTATTCAAGACAGCCAAGGATCTTGGTGCAGAGAAAGTATACGGCATGAGATACGGAATACAGGGATTTTTGGAGAAGAACATTATAGATATGAGCGAGAAGATTCGCTCGGATATGGATTTGGAACTGCTCAAGAGGACACCTTCCTCATTTCTTGGTTCATGCAGATACAAGCTCCCTGACATCTGCGACGACAGAGCACTGTATGACAGGATATTTGAGATACTTAACGAGTACGGCATCACAGCCTTTTTCTACATAGGCGGAAATGATTCCATGGACACAATCAAGAAGCTGTCCGATTACGCAATCCTTATGAACAGCCCGATTCGCTTTATCGGTGTTCCTAAGACAATCGACAACGACCTCGCCGTAACAGACCACACTCCGGGCTTCGGAAGTGCGGCAAAGTACATCGCTTCGGCTACTAAGGAGCTTATCCGCGACGGTCTTGTGTACGATGTAAAGAACGTGACCATCATTGAGATAATGGGACGTAACGCAGGCTGGCTCACCGGTGCGGCTGCGCTCGCTCACTGTGAGGACTGCGAGGGCGTTGATTTACTCTATCTCCCGGAGCTTCCTTTTGACGTTGATACATTCCTCGAGAAGATAAGAGAAATTCAGAAGGCTAAAAAATCCGTCGTTGTCGCTGTTTCAGAGGGTATTAAAACAGCCGACGGCAAGTATGTATTCGAGCACGGACAGCACACAGAGTATGTCGATTCTTTTGGTCACAAACAGCTCTCCGGTACAGCCAAGTATCTTGCTTCACTTGTAAGCGAGAAGATCGGCTGCAAGTCAAGAGCAATCGAGCTCTCAACTCTCCAGAGATGTGCAGGACATCTCACATCCCGTGTCGACATCACCGAGGCTTATCAGGTCGGCGGCTACGCAGTGAAAGCTGCATTTGAGGGCGAGACAGGTAAGATGGTAATACTCAAGAGAGTATCCGAAGATCCGTATATCTGTACTACAGATCTCTACGATGTGCACAAAATTGCCAACATCGAGAAGAAGGTTCCTGTTGAATGGATTAAGCCTGACGGCAGCGGTGTGAGCGATAAGCTCGTCAACTACATCCGCCCGCTCATCCAGGCAGAGCTCACACCTATCATGATTACAGGTCAGCCAAGACATATTGTGGTGGATATTGATAACAGATAAAAGAGTTTTTACATAATAATGTTAGAAGCATTACACCAAATTTAACTCGGTCGCAACCGACTCGGTAGCGACCGAGTTAAATTTTAATTCATATTTATTCCAGATACCCATACACCTTCTTGAGTATCTCTATCGTCTCCTTCGACAACGTCTCATCAGGTATCTCTATCTCTCCGACATCACCCACTTCATAGTCAAGCTTGATTTTCCAGACGATTGCATCCGCTCCATCCTCCACTCCGTCACCCGTGTACTCTACCACAAACGAAGTGCTCTTGTCCGATTTATCCTTCGGCACGCCAATATACACCTTTGTCATGCCATCGTTTAACTTGAGCACAAAGTACATGGCATCATCACCGAGAAGCTTATACGCTGCCGCCATGTCGTCTGTCTTGACCTGCTTTACCGCTGAGAGAAGCTTCACAGCCTTAATGAACTCCTGAAGGGAATTCTGTGTCACCCCGGCATCCGCCATCGTCACAAACTTTACTCCGGTTATATCCTCAATCTGGTCTGACGATATGGTCAGGTCGGTAAGCCTGCTCTTCATAAAATCGAGCGGGATACCCGTCTTTTCCTCCGCTCTCGCGATTGCGCTCTCGAAAAGCTTCTCGACATTTAACATCACCTTTCCGTCGGCACTCACATACGCCTCGAGATACTCGAAGCCCTTGTACGAGACATCAGCGTATATCACATCGACGCTGTGGCTCCCCGCAAGCTCCCCCTCGAGACTGTCGCCGAGCAGACCAAAATCCATGCCCTCGACGGACACCTCGGCACTGTATGTATAATTTTCCTTTAAAAGCTCCTTCAGCCTGTTTCCCATTCTAAGCTTCGGCATGAGAAGCACACAGGTCAGCACCGCCGCGGCTACGGCGATGACTGCCGCAAGCCCAAGAATCAGCGCGGCTTCCTTTTTACTGTCTTTCATTTTCATCCTCCAATCTAAAACAACCGGCAGGGGACACTCACCTATATGATATGCCCCCTGCCGTTATTTTAATCATGCTGCCCCTGTTTCCACAATAGGCAGCTGTTTTCATTACAAGTCCTTAAAGTCCCTTGACCGTCTTAACCACGTTATCAACCGTGAAGCCGAACTCCTTGAAGAGTGCTGCCGCAGGAGCACTTGCGCCGAAGCCGTGCATTGTAACGTAAGCTCCGTCAAGTCCCACATACTTGCCCCAGCCAAAGTCAGAAAGTGCCTCGATTGCAACTCTCTTTCTGACACTCTTTGGAAGTACGGACTCCTTGTACTCGTCGCTCTGCTGGTCAAACACATCCATAGATGGCATGGAAACGACTCTCACGTCGATGCCGTCCTTCATGAGCTCTGCCTTTGCATCGACAGCGAGTGAAACCTCTGAGCCGGATGCTATGAGAATTGCGTCAGGTACGCTCTTCTCGGAATCAGCTATAACATAAGCTCCCTTTAAAGCATCCTTTGATGAGCCCTTTATCTGAGGAAGGTTCTGTCTTGTAAGAACGAGAGCCGTAGGTGTCTTCTTAGAGGTGACTGCATAAGCCCAAGCTGCAGCCGTCTCAGTCGCATCGCACGGTCTGTATACCGTGAAATTAGGAAGTGAGCGGAACATAGCAAGCTGCTCAATAGGCTCATGTGTCGGTCCGTCCTCGCCTACACCGATGCTGTCATGTGTGAGCACGAAAGTAAGAGGCACTCCCATGATGGCTGAAAGTCTTGCCATAGGCTTAACGTAATCGCTGAATACGAAGAAGGTTGACACGAAGGCTCTCAAGCCGCCGTGAAGCATCATACCGTTGCCGATAGCCGTCATCGCAAGCTCTCTTACGCCGAAGTGCATATTTCTTCCCGCATAGTTGTCCTTGGAGAAATCCCCCATGTCCGACATGTATGTCTTAGTTGAAGGTGCGAGGTCAGCAGAACCGCCCATAAAATTAGGAAGTATGTTCTTTAACTTGTTAATCTGTACGCCTGAGATATTACGGGTAGCCTGAGGCTTGTCCTCGTAGCTCCAGAAGTTCTCATCCTCGAGAACCTTATCTGCCGCATTCTCGTCAAAATACTCATCCCAAAGCTTCTTCATCTCAGGATATGCCTTGCAGTAATCGTCAAAAAGCTTGTTCCATGCTTCCTCTGCTGCAGCACCCTTCTTTGCCTTCTCCTTGTAGTTGGCATATACCTCATCAGGTACATAGAAAGGCTCCTGTGAAGGCCATCCGAGATTCTCCTTGAGAGCGGCTACATTGTCAACACCGAGAGGCTCGCCGTGAGCGGATGCCTTACCCTCCTTGGCAGGACAGCCGAAGCCGATCTTTGTCTTTACCGTAATCATTGTAGGCCTTGTCTTGTCAGCCTTTGCCTCCTCGATAGCCTTACCGATTTCTTCTATATTATTGCCGTCTTCGACAACGAGTGTCTGGAAGCCGAACGCCTCAAATCGCTTCTTTACATCCTCAGTAAACGCAATATCCGTGCCACCCTCTATGGAAATCTTGTTGGAATCATAGAGCACGATGAGCTTGCTGAGTCCGAGTGTTCCCGCAAGCGAGAATGCCTCAGAGGAGATACCCTCCATCATACAGCCGTCACCGCCGAGAACGTAAGTGTAGTGGTCAACCACAGGGAAATTCTCCTTGTTGAACACCGCCGCAAGATGTGCCTCGGCAACAGCCATACCTACTGCCATACCCATTCCGGCTCCGAGAGGTCCTGTTGTAGCCTCTACTCCGACCGTATGACCATACTCAGGATGTCCCGGTGTGAGTGAGCCCCACTGACGGAACTGAGCAAGGTCTTCCTTGGTAAGACCATATCCGAAGAGATGGAGAAGCGAATATAAAAGTGTTGAACCGTGTCCGCCTGAAAGAATGAATCTGTCTCTGTTGAACCACTTAGGATCAGCAGGATTGTGATTCATGTGATTAGCCCAAAGCTCATAAGCCATAGCCGCTGAACCGAGTGGAAGTCCCGGATGTCCTGAGTTAGCCTTCTGTACCGCATCTGCTGCAAGCACACGAATGGCATTCACAGACATCTTTTCAATATTGTCACGCATAGTAAATCTCCTTATTTTCTATATTAATTCTGTTTTCCGAACACAGCCTCGTAGTCCTTGACAAACTTCTCGATACCTGCTGTGGTAAGAGGATGCTTTGTCATCTGCTCGATTACAGAATATGGAACAGTTGCAATGTCTGCACCTGCAAGTGCGCAGTCTGTTACATGAATCGGGTTACGAACGCTCGCTGCGATAATCTCTGTCTCAATCTCAGGATAATTCATGAAAATATCGGAGATTGTACGGATGAGCTCGATGCCCGGCTGTGATATATCATCAAGTCTTCCGAGGAACGGAGAAACATAAGCTGCACCCGCTCTTGCTGCAAGAAGAGCCTGATTAGCCGAAAAGATAAGTGTCACATTGACCTTGATTCCCTCAGATGCAAGAACCTTTGTAGCTTTAAGTCCCTCAACGGTCATAGGAATCTTAACTACCATGTTAGGATGGATTGCCGCAATCTCTCTTCCTTCCTTAATCATACCCTCAGCATCCTGAGTTGTAGCCTTAACCTCTCCGCTGATAGGCCCGTCAACGATTGAAGCGATTTCTTTGATAACCTCGTTGAAATCTCTTCCCTCCTTGGCAATGAGCGACGGGTTTGTTGTTACACCACAGATAACTCCCATATCATTAGCCTTCTTAATGTCCTCAACCTTCGCTGTGTCAATAAAAAACTTCATAATACCTCTCCTATTCTGCTCTCGCCTTTGATAGTATTAAAAAATTACGGAAAACAATTATTGTTTCACTATCGTCATTTTAAAGCCATACACTAATAATGTCAAAGCATTTTTATTACAATACCTCGATACGTTCCTTGTATACACGTTTGAAATATATGAACTCCGCAATCGCCGTGAGCGTCCACGAGCAGATATAAAGAATATACAGCGACGGAACCGTCCTGAAGTACGCGAACACCGTGTATATCCAGACCACACGTAACACACACGAACCCATTATAACTATGTAGGTCGGAACAACCGTCTTTCCAAGTCCTCTCGATGCCGCAATGGTGCAGTCCATAAACGCCGAAAATCCATAGGAAATACTCATTATGTTAAGTCTCAGCATTCCCGCATCCATAACCGCGCTGTCCTTGGTAAAGAGCGACAGGAACGGTCTGCCGAGTGCATTTAAGGTAAGTCCCATAACCATTCCGATTCCGAACGAGTACGCAAGGCTTATAATGTAGCTGTTTCTGACTCTCTTTTTGTTTCTCGCACCGTAATTCTGCCCCATGAAGCTTGCGCATGCCGTGTAAAATGCCGCCATGACATCATACACAAGCGCGTCCGCATTGGTCGCCGCCGAGTTTCCCTCAACGATGACAGCGTCGAATGAGTTGACACCCACCTGCACGAACAGGTTAGCAAACTGGAATATAGCGTTCTGTATTCCCGCAGGAAATCCGAGCTTAAAGAGGTCTTTTACCTTGTCGGGATAGAATTTAACATACTTAAACGAGAAGCGTATTCTCTCGTCAGCCCTCATGAGTGCAATCATTATGAGCACGGCTGACATATACTGCGACGTGATGCTCGCAATCGCAACTCCCGCAACGGAGAGCTTGCACACGATAACGAAAAACAGGTTGAGAAGAATATTTACAACGCCCGAAAACGCAAGGATATACACCGGTTTCTTTGTATCTCCTATTGCCGAGAACACCGCGTTACCGAAGTTGTATATGCCGAGGGCAGGCATTCCAAGAAAATATATCCTGAGGTACAGCGCCGCCCCGTCTATGAGCTCCTCCTTCGTCTTCATGACCTCGAGTATAAGCCTTGAAAATATAAGTCCGATTAGGAGAAGTATCACTCCCATGAGCGTGCACATCCACGCCGCCGAGTGCACGACCTCACGTACATCCTTATCCTTCTTCGCACCGATATACTGCGCCGTCATGACATTGACACCGCCCGACACTCCTATAAGAAATGTGGTGAACAGCGTAACCAATGTCGTCGTCGAGCCCACGCTTCCGAGCGCGTGTGAGCCGGCGAACTGACCGACCACCGCAATATCCGACATATTAAAAAGTACCTGTAAAAGATTTGACAGCACAAGCGGTATACTGAACACCAATATCTGCCTGGCAAGAGGTCCCTTGGTCAAATCCCTGTTTTCATTCTTCATTGCTCTTTTACTCCTGTTTCTTATGAATCCTATTACACAAAAAAACTGTACCGCAGGTATATTTTACCCCGGCACAGCAAGATTTTAGCATTTTACCGATATTTTGGCAATGAAGTATTATATTTTTCTAATTCTTTTCCTCAAGATACAGCTTCACTCTGTTCTGAATGACAGCCGCCGTCTCCTCGGCACTGCGCGCCCCGCAAAGAATATGATTGTTCGGTTGGTTATTTTCATGGTGGTGTCTCCTTTGCAAAGCTGTATACCACTTTAACCCAAAGCGCTATAATAAGCATTATAATACCTTGGGTTAAGATAATTTCAGAGCTTCAATAACCTACTTTTCACTATACTCATAAATTACATGTTCTGTATTGTTTTTATCAATATAATATACTCTCAAAGGTTCCTCATCAAGTGACGGACCTGCAATGTAGAATTTACAACCATCTGTCAGTGTATATTCATACACATAATTACCACTTCCTATATCTGTATGCTCATATTTTTCAAACAGCGACCACACAGACTTATAATCTTCTAATGCACTGAGCTTTTTCGTTACCGTTTTGGTTGATAACCGCCTTGAATGTTTCGGAATAATAATGCTGCACAATACAACTACCAAAACGATAACTATACATATAATTACCGGATATACACTCTTTTTCATGTTATCACCACCCTTCACAAACCAATTACTATTTTCTCGTTACTATATAATACCCGCAAAACGTTGAGTAATTTAAATCATCATAATTTCTATTACATGTCTGTGGATCGGTTATTTTATTTCCTCCCGCATCCAGGTCTGTTGCTTGTAAATATCCAGGTTTATGTGACCAATATCCATCTCTATTTTGAATATACCAGTGATAATCCTTATTAGGTGCAATTACCAGTGCAACCTTATATTCATTAACCCCCGGTGTTTCATCTTTTGAAGCCCTTCTTATTGACCTTCCATTTCCAAGATACGGACCATCATTTGATACTGCCGTAAATATTGCCTTTTCAGTCAAAGACGTAAACATTTTTCCAGATAATTGTCCCGGCTGTAATTTCATCTCAGAACCACATATAACATCCATTGCATACGCATAGCAATTTGCCTTTTTTATATTGTCACTTGAATTCCAGTAGTCAGGATTATAAATCGGTTCATATCCACTCGTAGGAAGCAATCCGATTGCAAAATACACCGGTTTATTTTCTTTCAAAACAACTGACTCCGATGTAGTGATACCTGTATATGAGCATATACCATTGTACAATTCTTCCGGTACATAGCTTACCATTTGCCTTGCTTCGTCTGATAAATCATTGTACCATGCTATCCACTCTAAAGTTTCCTCTGACAAACTGTCCTTGGAATAAACATTTCCATTGTAATCAATATTCTCTTCTTCCAAAGCAAACACACTTTGTGAAAAAATTAAGGAAAATAAAAATACACTAATAAATCCCAATACTTTCTTCATATGCAATACCTTCATAATCATGTTAATTGATAATAAGTTATTGTAACGATGTATTCGAATACAAATTCATTGTAGCATACACTCGGCACTTTGAACATGAAGTTACGCGAAAGTTTTAACTTTCTTATAACTTCATGTTATTTTACATTACAATACTTTATATTTATGATATCGGGGTCAAAAGGTCTAAGCC
>UQZF01000107.1 GCA_900545455.1 uncultured Eubacteriales bacterium | reverse complement strand
TAGTCGTCGGCACGGGCGGTCCGTGCTATGTCGGCAAGTCTCACCTTTATAAATAGAAGATAGTCGTGACGTGAGGCGATGGATTCAAGCGTCGGATAGAAGGAAGCCTCGGTCGGTGTGAGGAGCGGCACTGCATTGTATCGGTCACGAACCTCATCGGCAAGTCGTCTTTTCTTATTGAAAAAAGAAAGCAGCCCGGAGATAAAAAGTGCAAGGGCTGCAACAGCAATATATATGTACATAAAGAATCCTCTCGTTTCGCATAAAAAAAGCACCAACCCCGCGGTCATCCGCAAAACTGGTACCTTTAGTGCGCGATCAGGGGTTCGAACCCTGGACACCCTGATTAAGAGTCAGGTGCTCTACCAACTGAGCTAATCGCGCTCATTTAATTTAGTTTTTTGTGTCTCATCCGCGGCACAAATATTATTATACATATCTCAGAAAAAAATGCAAGCTTTTTTTAAAAATTTTTTAAAAAAATTTTTCACGGAATTTAAAAAAGCCCGCAAACCCTTGAAAATAAAGGAAAAATCGCAATCGGGGTTGCTTATATTTTTTTATAAGTGTATACTAAAACCATATAGATAATTACGAAACTCGTGTTTTTACCCCGGACGTTTTGTGATCAAACGCCGACGGTTACAAAGAGTCCGGCTTGCAATATAGCAAAATCACAAAACTGTTCAGTTAAAGATGCGAGTTTCGTAATTATATGATAAGTGTATACTGAAAACGTACATAAGAGGGTAAAATTAAAAAAAGGATGTAACAGCGGAGGGTAAAGCATGGGTTCTATGAACGAAGAAAGTGAAAAAAAGGTTACTAACGATGAAAACGGCAGTGTTGTAGGGCATAATGCAGGGAATAATGCCCCGCATAAGAAATTTACATGGAACCGAAAATATCTCACGGTGTGCCTTTATGCCATTCTTGTTGTGCTTGCAAGTGTACTTATTATAAAGACGGTAATAGACTGGGACAATGTGGTGCGGCATGCCAAGTCGGCACTCTCGGTACTGTCACCGTTTCTGTGGGGCGCCTTTATCGCGTTTCTTATTAATCCGCTCGTGAAACTGTTCAACAAGCTCTTTGGCAAGATTAAGCCGTTTAAGAAACATGAGAAACCGCGCAAGTTTCTCTCGCTTCTTATATCATACCTGCTGGTTGTGGCTCTTGTCGTGCTCATGTTCGTCTATCTGCTTCCACAGATAGGAACCAGTCTCACCGAGATTGTGAATCAGGTTCCGGTTTGGATTAACCAGGTAAATGAAGGGCTTATGAAGTTCGAGACGGATCATCCTGATTTTGACTACGATATAGTAAATGAATTTTTAAACAACATAACACCACAGCTCATGGAATTTTCAAAGAGAATAGTCACTGATGTAGTGCCGATGATATTCACCACATCGATATCCGTGGTTAAAGGACTCTTAAATGTCCTCATCGCTTTTATCGTCAGCGTCTATATGGTATCGGACAAGAAGCTTCTAGCAAGAGGCTTTAAGAGAGTTCTCTACAGCGTTGCTTCCGAAAAGACGGGAGACGTCATCATGGAGACGCTTCGCGAGTGCTACCACATTTTCAGCCAGTTCGTGCTCGGCAAGACGGTGGATTCCTTCATAATAGGATGGATATGTTTCTTCCTCATGACAATACTCAGACTCCCGTTTACTCCGATTGTCAGCCTCATCGTCGGAATCACCAACATGATTCCTTACTTCGGACCGTTCATCGGAGCAGTACCGGGAATTGTCCTGATACTCATGGTGGATCCGATTCAGGCAATCATCTTTACCGTGTTAATTATTGTAATCCAGCAGTTTGACGGACTTTACCTCGGACCGCGAATCCTCGGCGAGACGGTGGGACTCCGCCCGCTTTGGATAATATTTGCCATCACCGTCGGCGGCAGCATTGGCGGCGTGGTAGGCATGTTCCTCGGCGTTCCTGTGGTTGCCGTGCTCGCTTATCTGTTTGACAAGCTTCTCACACGCCTTGTAAAGAAGAAAAATGTTGATATTAGTGGGAAAATAGATTAAAATTAGAAAGAGTGCGTATTTTTATTATCAATGAACTTGAGAGGGAATGAAAAATGAACATAGTAGTAGTAGGAACAGGATATGTAGGACTTTCAAATGCAGTGCTCTTAGCACAGCACAACCATGTTACCGCCTGCGACATCATAGAGGAGAAGGTGAACCTCATCAATAATAGGAAATCACCTATCGTTGACAAGGAGCTTGAAGAATATCTCGCGAATGAGGAGCTTGATCTCACAGCCACAAACAACGCGGCAGAAGCATATAAGGATGCGGACTATATCATTATAGCCACACCGACCAACTATGACGAGGATAAGAACTACTTTGACACGAGCTCTGTTGAGAGTGTCATAAAGGCAGTTAAGGATTCGGGAACGAAGGGTGTCATGGTCGTGAAGTCAACAATTCCTGTGGGATTTATAGCTGACATGAAGAAAAAGTATGATGTTGACAATATCATGTTCTCGCCTGAGTTTTTAAGAGAGGGACGAGCACTCTATGATAATCTCTATCCGTCAAGAATAGTTGTCGGCGAACAGTCACAGAGAGCGGAAGTGTTTGCAGGGCTTCTTATGCAGGGGGCCAAGAAGGAAGACATACCTGTATTATATACAGATTCGACAGAGGCGGAGGCAATCAAGCTCTTTGCCAACACATATCTTGCGATGAGAGTTGCCTATTTTAACGAGCTTGATACATACGCGTCTGCAAAAGGACTTAATGCCAAGCAGATAATCGACGGAATAAGTCTTGATCCGCGTATCGGAACTCACTACAACAATCCATCCTTCGGTTACGGAGGTTACTGCCTGCCTAAGGATACTAAGCAGCTTAAAGCCAACTACAGCGGCATACCGAACAATCTTATAGGTGCAATAATAGATTCCAACAGCACAAGAATGGACTACATAGCTTCCGAGATACTTAGCAGGGATCCTCACACAGTGGGTGTGTACCGTCTTACTATGAAAACCGGTTCGGACAATTTCAGACAGTCGGCGATTTTCGGAGTTATTGAGAGACTTAAAAAGGCAGGCGTTGACATTGTTGTGTACGAGCCTACCGTAAAGACGGCGGAATATATGGGTATGCGCATTGAGAACAATTTTGAGGAGTTCTCAAAGACATCCGATGTCATCGTTGCCAACAGACTTGACGAGACATTGTCTGGAGTCAAGGACAAGGTGTATACGAGGGATATATTCAGCAGGGATTAGTGTGAAAAATAAGCTTGATAGCTTATTTTTCACATGTGCTATTTGTGCCGCAGGCGTCACAATGTAGCTTTTATCGTGGTCAAAATTTCAAATTTTGACCACGATTTCTCCGGCAAAAAAGCATTGCTTGCGGAACGAAGATTGATATGGTAATAAGGGGAGCATAGAAGTACATTAAGGCAGAGGGGGATACAATATGCCCAAGGGTAAAATTGATATAACAAGAAAAGAATTCAGTGACAGCTGCAGAAGACATTATCGTATGTATAAGGAGACAGAGGGCATTGAAAATGTTAACAGCAGAAGATTATTGCTGTTTTACTCTGCAGAATGTGGACTTAAGAGCTGTATTTTAAGCAAAATAGGAAAAAATACATATCTTGAACTTGATGCATACTGTAAGGCTAACAATAAAGGGAGTTGCGGTCATGACATAAAGAATATGCTGAAGATGGCAGATATACAGCATTTAGATAGCTTACAAACTATACGTTTATATGGCGGCAGAGAAATTAAATCAAAACAATTCAACGAATTATGGAGATATGGTGCCAAGGTTGCGGATGAAAAAGAATGCGAAGAAGCAGAGGAGACTTTACGAAAAATAGTTGAGTGGTTGATTGTGCGTATATAATGAAAGGGGAATACCGGATGTTATTTTCATGGCATGATGTTGAGACTATATTGGAAAGTGAATATGATAAGTGGCCTGCCGGATGGAATCGTGTTTCGGTGTACAGCGATTCAGTTGAGATTTTTTATTTAGACAAGAGCTTTGACAAAAAGAGCAGTGAAGAGTATCTTAGAAACACTTTTAAAAAGAATTATCTGCCTGATTCTGAAGAAATATTAGTTGAACTTACAGGAGGCAGGCTTAAGATATATTACGAAGAGATAGAAGAAGATGAGTGTGTCAGCAGAGATGAAATCAAGAGAGCACCATTATTTAAAGAGTCTGAATTATATAATGGGAAATTGACTCCTGCAATGGAAAAACTGCCGGGGGATGTAAAGATATTGGCATTTCATTCGTATAAGGGCGGTGTTGGAAGAACACTGTCTCTTGTCGGTCTGCTCAGAGAGTGCTCACAGATGTATCCGGATAAGAGGTTTCTTGTAATAGATTCAGACATAGAAGCACCGGGACTGACATGGATGAATGAGAATTCTAATGTTACAGCGCCTATAAGCTATCTGGATTTGCTGGATGTTATTCATTATGAAACAATTGATGATAATGTGCTTGATAAGCTGGCAGATATGATGAGTGAAACCATGATCAGGATAGAGACAGACGAAGTGTATAAGGAACACTTCTTTCTTCCTGTGTATAGAGATATAAGGCAGGTTATGGAACTTACCTCTAATCCCGGAACAATATTATATGGTAATGACAATAAATTTGTTATAACAGAAATAATAGCAAAATTGGCTGAAAAGCTTAAGGTTGATATGGTGTTTGCAGATCTCCGTGCAGGAGTAACAGAGCTGTCTGCCCCATTTCTGTTTGACTCAAGAGTTGAAAAATATTATGTCACATCGACATCTATGCAGTCTATATATGGAATCAGAACAATCCTTAATGCAGTATATGCTAAGACAGATGCGGATTTTCCGTATTCTAAGATTCTTCTTACGATGATACCGAGAGAAATGAAAAAGGTGGAAATAGAGGACATAGAGGACGAATTGCTCCTGAGTACTGAAAGAATGCTTGAGAACGGAAAAGGTGATGAGAATACATTACTTCGGACTGATTATGTGAAAGAGTTTTTGTTTGAGGACAGATTTATCCACATAGGCGGTCTTGATGAACTGTGCATGAAGCTTAAAGACAGTGAACTGTCTAAGAGCATGAAGACAATTGCAGAAGAATTATATGTATCTGATGATAATAGTGTATCTGAATTTGACGAGAACACAATAAGAGACATATTAAAGAATATTAATGATATAGCGAAAATCGAGGTAACAGCGGAAGGTGCTGTCAGCAGTAACATGCTGATTACTTCATCAATAAAGGAGATTGCAAGAAGCTTTTCGATAAGAGTACCGCGTGTGGTTGTTATGGGAGCTAAGGGCGCAGGAAAGACATTTATGTATAAGCAGTTCCTCGCGGCAAAGACATGGGGGAAGTTCCTTAGTAAGACGGGGGATGCCAATGTCGGCTATATGCAGGAAAACACATTGATACTGCCTCTCGCCGAATCGGAAAATTCTAACTTATATCCGCAAATGAGAAAAGAGTGCATAATGAATGCCGCCGATGAACTTGATATCAAGATTGGAACAAGATATGTAAGAGAAAATTACTCACGAATAACAGAATTTCTGGAAAAGACAGAAGCGGATAAGATATCTGAGTGGATTAAAAAATGGAAAGAAGCCATACTGGCGCCATTTAATGGAAAATATAATTCCTTAGATGATCTGGATGAAGAGCTTGAGCTTAAAAGAAAAAAAATAGTATATGTTGTTGATGGACTTGAAGATATGAGCTCACAGGCTCAGCTGAGGGGACAGACGAACTGGAAGACGATGATTAAGACTCTGTGTCAGGATGTGATTAACGAACTGGGTGAACTGCATTTTGGAAATATAGGGATTATAGTATTAGTGCGACGTGATTACACAACAGAGGCAATTACCATCAATTATGAACAGTTCAGAGGACAATATCAGAAGTATGAACTTAACTGGACACAGACGGAAGCACTAAGACTCGTGTTGTGGCTTGTAAACAGGGCAGACAGCAGGCTGTCAGACGGAGTTGACATACTGAATGCCACAAAACCGGTTATAGTTGACAAGCTTAAGAAATTATGGGGCAACAAGCTTGGAAAAGAAAATTCCAAGGAGGCATTCTCAGACCGCTGGGTTCTTGCAGCATTGTCGGGATTTGACGGTCAGCTGCAGGCAAGGGATATTGTCCGTTTTCTTAAGTATTCTACAGACGACTATCAGGAGGTTAAGATAGCATACCCAGACCGAATAATAATGCCGGTAAGCATCAGAACAGCTATCAAGCCATGCTCGAGAGATAAGATGGACGATATTAAGACTGAAATGAAAGGTATATATTATATTCTTGACAAATTTGATAAAATGAACCCGAAGACACTTCCACTGACACTTGATAAGCTCGAACTTACTGGTGAGGAAATAGCGAAGCTGGAAGAACAGGGCTTTATAAAGATTGTGGATAAAAAGTATTATCTTCCGGAAATCATAAGACTAGGGCTTGGATTCGTTTATGAGGCAGGAGCAAGACCGAAGGTATTGTCATTACTGGTAAATTGAGTTACAGTAATGAATCATAGAGATAATTAAGGTTAAACATGAAAGTACATTCAGGAGGCAGAATTAAAGTGCGTGCGAAAAAAATAATAATTACAATAATAAGTGTGCTTGCAGTTATTGGCATAACGATTGGGGCTTCCAATGCTTTTGATGCAAAGGCTAAGACAACATACGCAGATATTGAAAAATTTCCGGAGTCATATAAGGAAGCTTTATACGCACTCAAAGAGAAGCACCCTAATTGGACTTTTGAGGTTATGGATACGGGGCTTAACTGGAGTGAGGTTGTATATAATGAGATGAATCCTGACTACAGAAGCCTTGTACCTACATACTTTGACAGTAAGTTCGTCGGAAGAAACTATGGTGATGGATGGGCTTGTGCAACACAGGAGGCTGTTGAATACTATCTTGATCCGAGAAACTGGCTTACCGAGGACTATATATTCCAGTTCGAGAAGCTTACATATAATGACGGAACACAGGGTATTGCTACGGTACAGAAGGTATTGCAGAATACATTCATGTCGGGATACATACAGAGCGACGCCCAGACCAACTATGAGAAGATGGGACTTACTTATGCACAGGCATTTTTTGACATAGGTAATAGCATCGGAGTGAGCCCTGTACATCTTGCGACAAGAGTTAAGCAGGAGCAGGGAACACAGGGAACATCTGATCTTATATCAGGTGTATATCCGGGATATAAGGGATATTACAACTACTACAATATTCAGGCATCGGGCAAGACTCACGAGGAAATTGTGAGAAATGGACTCAATGAGGCTAAGTCTGAGGGATGGAATAACAGATATGCAGCACTCATCGGAGGTTCACAGAAGCTTGCAAACAGATATATCTTAAGAGGTCAGGACACGCTCTATCTTCAGAAGTTCGATGTTGACGGTCAGTACGATGGAAGATATTGGCATCAGTATATGCAGAACCTTGCAGCTCCATCGAACGAGGGAAGGAATACCAAGAGAGCTTATGAGAGCGCAGGGCTGCTTGACGAGGCATTTGTGTTCAAGATTCCGGTGTATAAGAATATGGTTGACGATAAGGTTATAGTTCTTAATGTCGAGAGCCTGACATGGAAGGTTGGAACTACCGGAACACCTAAGGTATACTGCGGTGGAGAAAAGCAGAAAAATTCCGATTTTACATGGACAAGTGACAATACTAAAATAGCAACTGTAGATAAAGACGGTAAAATCACAGCCGTAAGTGCAGGCAAGAGTACAATAACGTGTTCGAGAAAGGGATATGACTCGGCTACAATTATTGTAACGGTAAAGAAGAAGAGTGAATATGCGATTAACTTTAAGCAGGTAGGTCTCTCAGCTGGACAGGCTTTCCCACTGGAGGTTTATAAGAGCTCTGTCGTAATGGATGGAACTCAGTTGACGTGGAAGAGCAGTAACACCAAGATTGCGACAGTTGATGCTTCAGGAAATGTAACTGCGGCAGCAGTCGGAAAATGCACGATAACAGCATATTACGGTTCAACTGCAGTGGCATCATGTGAGGTAAGCGTTCTCAATAAGAATTGTGTTACCTTAAACGTAACAAAGCAGTCTTGGAATACCGGAAACAGTGCCCGCTTTAAGGCATATATTGACGGCACTTACACTGATGGAAGCAAGGTAAAATGGAGTAGCAGCAACACCAAGGTGGCAACTGTAGATGCGAATGGAGTAGTAACAGCAGTAGGAGCAGGAAACTGCTATATCTATTGTACGGTGGAGAATGGAACCACAGCAAGCTGTCTGATGAAGGTAATGGCAAGCACGGTTAAGCCGGATGATTCTTCTAAGAAAAAGGTAACACTCAATGTATCAAAGCAGACATGGGAAGTAGGACATAGCGCCCGCTTTAAGGCATCTGTTGACGGAGTATACACGGATGGAAATAAGATGCAGTGGAGCAGCAGCAACACCAAGGTGGCAACTGTAGATGCGAATGGAGTAGTAACAGCAGTAGGAGCAGGAAACTGCTATATCTATTGTACGGTGGAGAATGGAACCACAGCAAGCTGTCTGATGAAGGTAATGGCAAGCACGGTTAAGCCGGATGATTCTTCTAAGAAAAAGGTAACACTCAATGTATCAAAGCAGACATGGGAAGTAGGACATAGCGCCCGCTTTAAGGCATCTGTTGACGGAGTATACACGGATGGAAATAAGATGCAGTGGAGCAGCAGCAACACCAAGGTGGCAACTGTAGATGCAAATGGAGTAGTAACAGCAGTAGGAGCCGGAACATGTTATATTTATTGTACAACAACAGGAGAAACAACAGCATCTTGTACAATGATAGTAGAAGGTGAGGCACCTAAGCCTGATAACGGAACGAAGAAGAATGTAACACTCAATGTAGCAAAGCAGACATGGGACGTCGGACACAGTGCCCGCTTTAAGGCATCCGTTGACGGAGTATACACGGATGGAAATAAGATGCAGTGGAGCAGCAGTAATACTAACGTAGCCACAGTAGATGCCAACGGAGTAGTAACGGCAGTAGGAGGAGGAACATGTTACATTTACTGTACGATCGACGGAGGAACGACAGCATCCTGTACGATGATAGTCAACGGAAGTGCAGTCAATCCGGGAGACGATACGAAGCCTGATGACGGAAAAGAGAAGGTCGTAACATTAAATGTAGGAAAACAGACATGGGAAGTCGGACACAGTGCCCGCTTTAAGGCATCCGTTGACGGAGTATACACGGATGGAA
>UQZF01000106.1 GCA_900545455.1 uncultured Eubacteriales bacterium | reverse complement strand
CACGACAAGTGAGCCGGATGCTTCCATGGTTGAGGTCGCAATCGCGTCAGTGGAGGCGGTATTTGACTGGAGGACGTACATTGAGAATCTTAAAAAGGAAGAGGCATAGCGGTGGAATATACTAACAGGGAACTCTTGCGTGAAGGTCAGGAAAGACTGCGTGCAGCAGGGATTGCTGAAGCAGATGTCGATGCATGGATTCTGTTTGCCGGGACTACGGGACTTGACCGCACTGCATATTTTATGCAGGGGAATGAAAAGGTTAATCCTGAACTTGCCGAGAAATATTTTGATAAGATAGGGCGGCGCACGGACAGGGAGCCGGTGCAGTATATAGAAGGAACGGCACCATTCATGGGCTATGATTTTGAGGTAAACGGGAATGTTCTGATTCCGCGTATGGATACGGAAATTCTTGTAGCTGAGGCAGTCAGGACAGCTTCGAAAATGTGTCTTGAGAGAGTACACGGCACTTCAGTGAGAGTACTCGACATGTGTACCGGTTCGGGATGCATAATTGAGAGCCTTTATCTGACTTTGAAAAAGGACGGATATGTGATTGACGCATGTGCATCGGATATATCCGGGACGGCTCTTGAGACGGCGAAGAGAAATGCCGAGAGACTTGGAGCGGACGTTAAGTTTTGTCAGGGAAATCTTTTTGAGAAGGTGGAAGGTAAATTTAATATGATATTGTCCAATCCACCATATATTAGAAGTGATGTCATTGACGGGTTAGAGCCGGAGGTAAAGGATTACGAACCGAAACTGGCACTTGACGGAACTCAGGACGGACTGTATTTTTATAGGGAGATTACGGCTCAGGCCGGTGAGTACCTTCTCGACGGAGGAATTTTGATGTTCGAGATAGGATATGATCAGGGCATGGAGGTAAGCCGGATGTGCCGCGATAATGGTTATACTGATGTTAAGGTTATAAAAGACTTTGCAGGATTAGACCGCGTGGTCACAGCGGTGTATAAATAGAATTGAGATATGGGCACTGCCCATGACAGGAAAGGAAATAGTATGTTTCAGAAATTAGATGATTTGTTAATGAGATATGAGGACCTGACGGCAGAACTTAACAATCCGTCAGTTGTCGAGAACCAGACACGTTTCAGAAAGCTCATGAAGGAACAGAGCGACCTTACACCGCTTGTTGATGCGTACAAGGAGTATAAGGCATGCCAGCAGACCGTACAGGACAGCTTGGAGCTTCTTGACACGGAGAGCGACGAGGAACTCCGCGAGATGGCGAAGGAAGAGTTAAACGATGCGAAGGCAAGAATTGAGGAGCTTGAGCACACGATGAAAATTCTTCTTCTCCCGAAGGATCCTAACGATGACAAGAATGTTATCGTGGAGATTCGTGCCGGCGCAGGCGGAGACGAGGCAGCACTTTTTGCCGCAGAGCTTTTCCGTATGTATACTCATTATGTCGAGGCAAAGCACTGGAAGATAGAGGTTATAAATGCGGATGAAACCGGAATCGGCGGAATGAAGGAAGTCGAGTTCATGGTCAAGGGACAGGGAGCTTATTCAATACTTAAATATGAGAGCGGAGTTCACCGTGTACAGAGAGTGCCTGAGACCGAGTCAGGCGGACGTATTCACACATCAACTGCGTCGGTAGCCGTTATGCCTGAGGCAGAGGAGGTCGATGTCCATATTGATGAGAAAGATATAAGAATCGACGTAATGCGTGCTTCAGGTAACGGCGGTCAGTGTGTCAACACAACCGATTCAGCGGTGCGTCTTACGCATTACCCGACAGGTATTGTCGTATACAGCCAGACAGAAAAGTCGCAGATTCAGAACAAGGACAAGGCATTTGCAATTCTTCGTGCAAAGCTGTATGAGATGGAATGCCAGAAGGCACACGATGCCGAGGCCGATGCGAGAAGAAGCCAGATTGGTACAGGCGACCGTTCTGAGAAAATAAGAACCTACAACTTCCCGCAGGGACGTGTGACCGACCATAGAATCAATCTTACACTGTATAAGCTTGACAAGATTATGGACGGTGACATTCAGGAAATAATTGATGCATGCATCGCTGCAGACCAGGCTGCGAAACTTGCAAAGATGAATGAAAACTAAGGGAGCTTATGCTCCCTTTTTGGCTTTGCTGATGCAGAGCATAGATGGATGAACAGGAGGCAGGGTGTTGAGAGTAATTAAGAACATATTAAGAGTGGTTATCACGCTTTTTGTGGGTTTTATGACCTGCCTTGCGATTCAATATTTTTTTGGCAATGAATTTTTGATTCCTACAGTGCTCATGCTCTGTGTTTTTCTCATATCGGTGTACACGGACGGCTATGTGTACGGTACGGTTGGCGCGGTCATAAGCGTGTTCATCGTAAATATCGCGTTCACTTTTCCGTATTTCAGGATAAGCCTTTCGCTGTCGGAGAATGTGGCATCGGTGTTCATAATGCTTGCAATAGCGCTTGTCACAAGTTACCTTACAAGTAAGATAAGGTATCAGGAGCAGATTAAGTCGGAGAGCGAGAAGGAGAAGATGAGAGCGAATCTTCTGCGTGCGGTATCACATGACCTTAGAACACCGCTCACCACAATATACGGCGCAAGCTCCGCACTGCTTGAGAAAGGAAATGAATTTTCCGATGAGCAGAAAGATAAACTGCTTACAGGTATCAAAGAAGATTCACAGTGGCTCTGCAGAATGGTTGAGAACCTTCTCTCCGTAACAAGGCTTGATGGGGATAATGTGAGGATTGTCAAGACACCGATTGCGCTTGACGAGCTCATAGATTCCGTGCTTGTTAAGTTTCATAAGCATTATCCGGACACGGAGGTTAATGTTATACTTCCGGATGAAATAGTTGTTATACCGATGGATGCGATACTTATGGAGCAGGTTATAATGAATATACTTGAGAACGCGGTGCTGCATGCTGACGGTATGGACAGGCTTGAACTTGAAGTGTATACTCAGAACCACAGAGCAATATTTGAGATAAAAGATAACGGCTGCGGTATTCCGGAGGATATAATTGACCATATTTTTACAGGTGGATATGCAAGGCAGAATACCGTGGCGGACGGAAGAAAAGGCAATGCCGGAATCGGACTTACGGTATGTGCGACCATAGTAAAGGCACACGGCGGAAAAATATCGGTTGAGAACCGCAAGACGGGCGGTGCATGCTTTAGGATTGAGCTTGAACTGGAGGATGAGTATGAAGAACAACAGATATAAAATACTTGTAGTTGAGGATGAACCTAATATTAATGAATTTGTGTGCACTCTGCTTGAAGCGGGCGGTTACCAGGTGGTTCCTGCCGATTCGGGAAAGAATGCCAAGCTTCTGTATAATTCGCACAGACCTGACCTCATAATCTTAGACCTCGGACTTCCCGATATGGATGGTATGTGCGTTCTCGAGTATGTGAGGGAGACATCGCTCACACCTATCATCGTGCTGTCAGCGAGGGATGGCGAGATGGATAAGGTAAAGGCCCTAAATATGGGAGCCAATGATTATGTGACCAAGCCTTTCGGCTCGGAGGAGCTTGTCGCGAGAGTGAGAACAGCGCTCAGAGTCACGTCACACAGACCGGATGACGGAAAGTATCCGGGCGGAAAATTTGAAACCGGAGGACTCGTAATAGATTATGATGCGAGAACGGTGAGTGTTGACGGCAGCGAAGTGCGCCTTACGCAGACAGAGTACAATATTGTAGCACTTTTGTCGGAGCATGTCGGGAAAATGCTGACTTATGATTTTATAATACATGAAATATGGGGTTATAACGACACCGGAAGCATAAAAAAGCTTCAGGTCAACATGGCCAACATAAGAAAAAAGCTCGGGGATAAGCCGGGTAAAAAGAATTATATCATCAACGAGCTTGGTGTAGGATACAGAATGTGAGAAATAAGAAATGCTAAAGAGATTTGTCAAATATGTATCGCAGAATATGCTTGGTATGCTTGGTATGTCATTCTATATTCTTGCGGATACTTTCTTCATATCAAAAGCAGTGGGTGCGGACGGAATCACCGCACTTAATCTGGTGCTTCCTTTGTATAATCTGATATTTGCGATTGGTGCCATGATAGGCGTAGGCTCTGCAATCAGGTTTGTGGTTGCACGCAATAAGGATGATAAGTCTGCGGATGGATATTTTTTCCATGCAATAATATGGGCAGTGATTATAAGCACCGTATTTATCGCAGCCGGCGCACTCATACCGGATAAGATTATAAGTGTGCTCGGTGGAGATGAGACCATTGTGGCTACGGGAAAGCAGTATACCCGTATTTTTATGATGTTTGCACCGTTTTTTATGTGTAATCATATATGCAATGCATTTGTAAGAAATGACGGAAATCCTTCAATAGCTATGGCGGCTACACTGTTCAGCAGTCTTTTTAATGTGGTGTTTGACTATGTGCTCATGTTTCCTCTTGGAATGTCCATGAGCGGAGCGGCACTTGCTACTGCACTGTCGCCGGTTGTCGGTGTGCTGATATGCTGCATACATTTCAAATCCCCAAAATGCAGTATTTCATTCAAACCTGTAGTTCCGTCGGTAAAAAGGCTTATCTATTCATGCCAGGTAGGTGTGTCCGCGTTCGTGGGAGAGATTTCCTCAGGCGTGATAACGGTTGCGTTCAATATGATAATTCTCGGCCTTGCCGGAAATGTCGGTGTTGCGGCATACGGTGTTGTGGCTAACATATCGCTTGTCGCCGTTGCTCTCTTTAACGGAATAGCACAGGGATCACAGCCGCTTATAAGCGAGAGCTATGGCAAGGGCAGAATGCATGATGTAAGATATGTTGTGGGGCTTGCACTAAAGACAGCCATCGGACTTGCGGTTCTGATAATTGCTGCAATCTATATATGGTCAGATCCGATTGCCTCCATATTCAACAGCGAGAAAAATATGGAGCTTGCGGCTTACGCAAGAGAGGGTATAAGACTGTACTTTCTCGGATTTTTGTTCGCAGGGGTGAACATTATAGGGACGGCTGCACTGAGTGCGGTTGAGGCTGTCAGGTGGGCGTTTACCGCGTCGATAATGCGAGGCTTTGTCGCTATACTTATATTTGCGTTTGTTTTGTCGGTACTGTTTGGAATGACAGGAGTGTGGCTGGCGTTTCCTGCGGCTGAGCTTGTTACAATGATACTCAGTGTTATTGGATTGAAAAAAAGTATTGCCGTTTCTAAAACGACATGACAAGAAAATTTGATTTGTAAGGAGGATATGATGAAAGAAAACAGCGTTAAAGAAAATAAGATGGGTGTTATGCCGATAGACAAGCTTATCGTATCAATGTCACTTCCAATTATGATTTCGATGCTTGTTCAGGCGCTATACAATATAGTGGACAGTATATTTGTGGCAAAAATAAGCGAGGATGCGCTGACGGCTGTGTCGATGGCATTCCCGATACAGAATCTCATGATTGCGGTGGGAGCGGGAACGGCTGTCGGTGTCAACGCACTGCTTGCGCGTTCACTTGGGGAAAAGGATTACGACAGAGTCAACAAGATTGCCGAGAATGCGGTGTTTCTTGTGGTTTTAAGCTATGCGGCATTTCTTTTGATAGGACTGTTTCTTGTTGAACCTTTTTACAGAAGCCAGACGGATATTGAGTCAATCATTCAGTATGGTAAAGATTATATGGTGGTTGTGTGCTGCTTTTCGTTCGGTATATTTACGCAGCTTATGTTCGAGAGGATGCTTCAGGCTACCGGAAAAACAATATACACAATGATTACACAGAGTGTAGGAGCCGTAATTAATATAGTACTTGATCCGATTCTTATATTCGGACTTTTGGGAATGCCGAAGATGGGAGTCACGGGAGCAGCGGTTGCGACGGTTATCGGACAGATTGTTGCGGGCATCATGGCTGCGACAATCAATCATTTTAAGAACCACGAAGTAAACATAAAAATGCGCGGCTTCAGACCGAGCGGTCATATCATAAAGATGATTTACGGAATCGGTGTTCCTTCGATAGTCATGCAGGCAATCGGTTCGGTTATGAATTACGGAATGAATGTCATTCTCATATCGTTCTCGTCGACGGCTACGGCGGTGTTCGGAGTGTATTTCAAGCTCCAGAGCTTCGTATTCATGCCGGCGTTCGGCTTTAACAACGGCGTAATCCCTATTATCGCGTACAACTACGGCGCGGGCAGCAGGGATAGGGTTGTAAGGACGATGAAGCACAGCATAGCGTATATTATGGGCTTGCTGTTTGTCGGACTTATCGTTTTCCAGACGATACCGGGACCGCTTTTAAGACTTTTTGAGGCATCGGACAATATGCTTGCGATTGGTGTTCCGGCGCTGAGAACCATAAGCCTGAGCTTTATATTTGCAGGTTTCTGTATTGCCTGCGGAAGTGCGTTCCAGGCACTCGGAAAGGCAGTATACAGTATGATAGTGTCAGTCGCACGACAGCTTATTGTGCTTCTTCCTGTGGCTTATATGCTTTCAAGGCTCGGGAACGTGGATTATGTATGGTGGGCATTCCCGATAGCGGAGATTATGTCACTGGCTGTGACGGTGTTGTTCCTTGTGATACTTAATAAGAAAGTTATTTCCAAAATAGGAAATGATGATACAGATGATATGAAAAAGGAGGCTTAATATGAGCAATGAAGTAACAAAAAAGTACATTTATGCGGACAAGCAGGAACAGATTAAAAGAGCAAATGCATTTTTGGTCAGCGGAACATGTATTTTTTATTTCTGTGTGCTGGCGGTTGTTTGGGTGGCTACACTGAGAGGAATCAGAACAACGGGATATGCGGGAATGATAACGATTTTGATCCTTGCCATATCAGGTGTCATGATATTTATCAACAAGAGAAAACCGTACAACGGTTCTAACAAGTATATTTCACTTGGCGGCTTGTTCATTGTCGGATTCCTTATGGGATATGCTTTCAGCAACTATTATGTGAGGTTTTTATCCATTGTTCCTTTTGTGGGATGTATACTATTTTTTGATTATAGGTTTGCATGTGTATCGGCAGCGTTAATGTGTGGCGAGAACATAATTATCACGGTTTTAAAAAAATTATGTTCTTCATGCTTACACGGGCGAGAATGCCGTTGACCAGCTCTGTGCCACAATGGTTATCTGTGTGCTTATGATTGAGCTTATTTTTACGACAAAGCACGCAAAGAAGTTTAACCATGATACAAGACACAGCCTCATGCGTGAGCAGGAAAAGCAGAAAGCTGTGATGAACGAGGTTCTCGAGGTTGCCGAGGAAGTGAGACGCGGCACGGAAAATGCGATGGGCCTGGTCGGAGAACTCAACATGTCGACAGACACTGTCAACGGTGCGGTAAAGGACATTTCGGACAGTACATATCATACCGCAGAGAATATCCAGACGCAGACGACCATGACAAAGAATATTCAGGATTCCATAGAGCAGATATTGAAGCACTCAGAGGACATGGTAGAGATTGCAAAACATTCGGGTGAGATGAATGAGGACAGCAGAAAACTCATGGGAATGTTAAAGGAACATTCCGGTGTGATATATGACACAAGCATGGAGGTCTCCGAGTCCATGAAGCAGCTTATTGAGCGTTCAAATGAGGTCAAGAGCATCACGGACACTATTTTTTCAATATCAAGCCAGACAAATCTTCTTGCACTCAATGCTTCTATTGAAAGTGCACGTGCAGGTGAGGCGGGAAGAGGTTTTGCGGTTGTTGCTGAGCAGATAAGACAGCTTGCCGAAAAGACACGTCAGGAGACAAAAAATATTGAGGAAATCCTAAACGAGCTTTCAATCAATGCGGAGAATGCATCCGAGACGGTAAAGCGTTCGGTTGATGCCGCAAGTGAGCAGAATGATATGGTTGCCAAGGCGACAAACACCATAGAGACGATGAGCGGAAATGTAAACAATCTTGTTTCGAGCATTGGAGAGATTGACAATATGCTGAATTCTCTTTCGGATGCCAACAACAATATCGTTGATAATATCATGCAGCTTTCGGCAGCAACTGAGGAAGTCACGGCAGCATCATCACAGGCGGCAGAGCTTAGTGTTAAAAACCTGAAGAATGCGGACAATACCAAGAATGAACTCAATCAGGTACTTGAGGTGTCGCATAAGCTGGATAGGTTCCTTTAAGGCATAAAGATAAGAGGTGATTGGACATGGCAAAGAATGTATTGGCGGTTATTGATATGCAGAATGATTTCATCGACGGCGCGCTTGGCACGAAAGAGGCACAGGCGATTGTGGGGAATGTTGCAGAGTACATAAAGAAGTCGATGAGTGACGGCACCGAGGTTGTGTATACGAGGGACACTCATTTTGACAATTACATGGATACACAGGAGGGAAAAAATCTTCCTGTTTTGCACTGCATCAAGGGAACCTGTGGCTGGGAAATATGCGACGAATTAAAGGAACTTCAGAATGATGACACAAGGATTTTTGACAAGCTCACGTTCGGTTCGGTGGAACTTGCGGAGTACCTTAAAAGTATGGCGGGGCTTGAGAGCGTGACGCTTATCGGATTATGCACCGATATATGTGTAATCTCGAATGCGATGGTCATAAAGGCGAATCTTCCTGAAGTCCGGATTAAGGTTGTGGAGAAATGCTGCGCGGGAGTGACACCGCAGAGCCACAAGAATGCGCTTGAGGCGATGAAGATGTGCCAGGTGGCGGTGATATAAAAATCTATAAATATAAAGTGTATAATGGCGTATATTCATATATTTTACTTCGTTGTACGCAGCTAAGACATTCTAATGGCTCTTATGAAAATAAATAAAGTGTTCGCCAACGATGCAAGGCATACATCCTTGTATGCTTTGCATCTTAGCCGGCGTCCATGCCGGCTATGGCTTTGCAGCGGACAGAGCCATAAGAATTGTCTAAGCTTCTACCAAAAGTCGTAAAATACATGAATATACGACATTATACACAATATAAGTTGTGACTGTTTACAGTGCAATAAATGTTAAAACCAAAAGGCTTGCGAAATTCATAGTCCCGTTTCAGGAGGACAATTTCGCAAGCCTTTTATAATGCTCAAATATTATTTTAAGTGTAGATTTGCACCTGTATTATTTATATATGTGTGAACGACTTTTGGAAGAAACTTAGAACATCTTAGTTTCGTACAACGGAGTTACATATATATAAATAATACAGGTGCATTTTAAAATTATGAATTAATTATTTCTCTTTTTTTCAAAAAGCTTAAAGAAATTTCTCACGCCCGGTCCGGCGAAGAACACCTGCCAGCAGAGTGCCATAGGGAAGTTGAGGGCAAGCTTCTGGAG
>UQZF01000105.1 GCA_900545455.1 uncultured Eubacteriales bacterium | reverse complement strand
ACGGTCGGATTGGTGTGGTTCTTAAAATAGCCCTGCATCATTGTGAGCTCGTATAAATCGGTGAGCAGAGTGAGATTTCTAGAATCGCTCATAAATAACCTTCTTTCTGCGATAAAATCGCGGTGGGTACTGTTAAAAAATCAAGATTGTTAATCTTTTAACTTTGTTGATATTATTTTCATTATACACGAGACGGGCGGGAATGCAAGGCTGGGATTATAAAAACATACTGGGTATTGTTAAGTTTCGCTTTTTGAAATATAATTATGTATAACAGAATTGTCATGAAGAGATAGCACTTTTGGCAAAACAGATTAGGAGAGAGAAAAATATGTTAAGATTAATCATCACAGCCTTATTTTTGGTAGTATTTTTTATCTTCAGTATTCCGATGTTCGGAATATTGTGGATAATCGGAAAGTTCAACAAGCCTAAGAAGGACATCATTGCACTCAGGATTGTGCAGTGGGCGTTTAAGGTTATCAGATGGCTCTGCGGCGTAAAGACGACGGTTATCGGATATGAGAATATACCGAAGGACGAGCCTGTTCTCTATGTCGGTAACCACAACAGCAATTTTGACACAATCATAGTCTATTCAATGCTTCCGGGGCTCACGGGCTTCGTGGCAAAGAAGGAGATGGAGAAGATTCCGCTTCTGCACCACTGGATGAAGCTTCTCTACTGCCTTTTCCTTGACAGAAAGAACATCAAGGAGGGACTCAAAACCGTGCTTCAGGGTATTGAGTACATAAAGGACGGTGTCTCGATAACGATTTTCCCTGAGGGAACGAGAAGCAAGACCGGCGAGATGGCACCGTTTAAGGAGGGAAGCCTGAAGTTTGCCGAAAAGACGGGCTGCAAGATAATTCCTGTTGTCCAGAACAACACAAGACAGATTATGGAGGCACATTCGCCGTTTATCAGAAGTACACATACCGTACTTGAGTTCGGCGAGCCTATCGACGTGAAGTCGCTCGACAAGGAGCAGAAAAAGTTCCTCGGCGCGTACACACAGGAGATTATTCAAAAGATTTACGACAAAAACAAGGCACTCGTATAGCACTTTGGAGGGAGGATTACGGGATTGGAGCAGAAAAAAGAAATGTTTCCCCTCTGCGACGAGGAGGGCAATTTCACGGGAGAATTAAAGGAGAGAGCTGCGGTGCATCGCGACGGCGACCTGCACGGCGGTTCACATATATGGATAATCGAGAAGCACGCAGGGGTAACCCGCGTGCTTTTACAAAAAAGAAGCGACGACAAGGATTCGTTTCCGGGATGCTACGACTGCTCGTGCGCGGGACACGTCGATGCAGGGGAGAATTTTCTCAGCACGGCGATAAGGGAGTTGAAGGAAGAACTCTCGATAGACGCGCGCGAGGAAGAGCTTGAATTTCTTTTTAAACAACGGGTAGGCGGCGAGTACAATTTCTACGGGGAGCGTTTTTCCAACAACGAGGTTAATTTTGTATATCTGTTAAAAAAGCATGTGGACATCGAGAAGCTTACCTTCCAGAAGGAGGAGATACAGGGGCTCTGTTGGAAGAATGCGGATGAGGTGTTAGAGATACTTAAAAAACAGGATGAGCGGGAAAGCCGCGGTGAGAAGGACGTGTATGCGCCGGGAAGCTATTGTATATGGACGTATGAATTTGAGAGAGTGCTTAATTGTAATATTCCTGTAATATAAAACAAGTCCGAATATGTTATTGTATCCTTAAAGAACTGAAGCCGCCAAGGCTCGGTGAAAGGGGGAAAATACATGAAGATAAAAAACAGACTTGCGATTGTGATGCTTATAATGTTGTCGGCAGTCTTTCTCGTGGCGTGCGGGACGGGCAGGGAAAATGGTGCGGAAACGGATGGCGCAGCGGTTATCGGAGAGAAGGACGCGGGAAAAAATGTGACTGACAGTGCCACAAAAAATGATGACGTTGATTCGGGAGACTTTTCATATTCCGCCAAATACATGAGAATATCCGATTATGCGATCACGACGTACACGGCGTTTGACGCACAAAAGGATGAGCTCATCGTGAGAACGACAGGCGGTAATCCGGGAGAAATTTCCGTGCCGATGCTTATCACGGCATCGCTCGACAGCATGGAGTCGGTTGAGGAGAACAAGAAGGGGACAGCGTTTGCTGATTACGACCAGATGGTGAAAAGCAAAGGCTGTTACTACACGGTAAAGAACGGAAGCGGCGGGGCTGTGCTTGTGAAGCTTGATGAAAGTTTTGCGGAGCTTGACAGCGTCGTGACAGGGATTAGATCGAAGGATGACCTGATTTTTTACAGCGGACTTTGTGCGGACAGTGATGGCGTAATCTACATCCTCACAAACAGCGCATGTGAGGCGTATGACAGTGAGCTGCAATTATTGTATACGGTAAAAATAGTCTCCGAGCTTGTAAACGGAATGGCGGTCTGTGGAAATGACGTGTATATGTCGAGCGATGACGGAAAGCTCTATGAGCTTGACAAGGAAAAGCACAAGCTTGTAGTGGTTGACAGCGATTTCCCGCCGTATTTCAGGCAGATATGCGGTGCCGACGGGAAAATATATATCTGCACCTCCGAGAATCTGTATGAATACGACATAGCCACGGCGGAGTTAAAATACATTGTAAATCTTACGGAGTACGGAATATACGGATGGGCTGTGGTTGGCATGTATGCGAAGGATGACGGCACGCTGGTGCTGTTGACGCAGGAATCATACATGAGTCAGGATGATTACGGAATCGGAGTTTCGGTGCTGAGCAGGAGAAATGAGCCGGACGACAGAAAAGAGATTGTCGTTGCGGCATACTGCGGACAGCCGATGTTTGATAGGTGCTGCCAGCAGTTTATCAGATTCATGAGGAATAATCCACAGTACAAGATTACCGTAAAGGATTACCTCGATGAGTTCGGTGACGGAATCACATTTGACGAGTTTACCAAGATGCTAATATCGGGAAACGATGCGGACATTTTTGTCTTTAATCAGGATAACTGCAATATGGTAAAAAATCTTGCGGATAAGGGAATTTTGTACGGTCTTGACGATTATCTTGAAGCCGATGCTGAGTATGCGGATGCAATTTTTCCGAATATTCTCGATGAGATGAAGATTGAAGGAAAGCTTTACGGAATAGCACCGTATTTCAGCGTGGAGACGCTGACGGGAAGGACCTCGATTGTAGGCGACAGGTCGGAGTGGACTGTTGAGAAGATACTCGATATTATGCGCGAAAATGAAGAGCTCACTTTTCTTGTGTCGAGAAGTGCATATTCAACCTTGTACACATTGTTAACCAACGGCGTGTGCATGGACGAGGATTTTATAAAAAACAAGGGTTTCGAGTCGGATGAGTTTCTCGCGGTGCTTGAGCTTTGCAGGCTCAACGGGGAGCGCAATGCGAAAAACAATAACGGTGTAATTTTTGATGAGAAGGCGATTATTGACAAATTGTCGGTTGTGGTTGAGGATAACAATTATTTTGACAGTGTCAGAAAAATGTATGCGCTTTATAAGGATGATGAATTTGTGAGGGTTGGTTATCCTTCGGAGAGCGGCGGAAGGACATTTACCAACTGGCTTGGGATGCTGTGCATGAACAGTGCTTCCGACAACAAGGATGCGGCATGGATGCTCATCAGTGATTTTCTTTCGGAGGACTTTTTCACCAATTCCCCGTCGGGACAGTCGGCGTTTCATCCGGTGGTAGAGACTGCATACGACAAAGAGATTGACTATCGGTTGTCGATGAAGAGTGAAATGACTTTGACAATATATTCCCTCGACTCGGCATACAACCTTGTCGATGAGGGAATGGTTCCGTGCCCCGACATCAGTAAGGAGCAGACAGGCATAATGTTTGATGAGGTAAATGCCGTAAATATGTCGCAATTTGATATTGATTATGATATTATTGATATAGTAATTGAGGAAGCTCAGTATTATTTTGACGGGCAAAAGACGGCACAGCAGGCTGCGGCGATCATACAGGACAGAGTGCAGTTGTACATGGATGAGATAGAGTAAAAAAATAATATATAAGAAGGAGGGGTTATATGTTGCGGGAATCCCCGATATAATCAGGAAGGACGGCTGGACGGTTGAGATGCAGGAGGGACGGATAACAGGCTCGACCATCGTATTTACCGTGGTTCCCAAGCTTGATGATGTCGAGATGGAGCGCATGGACATCGCATATTATGTTGATGAGTACGGGCAGGTGGATAAGTAGGGGGAATTATGAAAAGAAACATCGTTCTGATATTTGCTATGACTGCCCTGCTGTGCGCGGGATGCTCCAAGGCGGAGGATGTCGGTGAATTTGATTCTTACAAAGAGCTGACAAGTGAGATTCATACTGAAGAGCAGAGCACTTCTGCTGTGTTGACGGAGCAGGCAACAGAGCAGGTAACAGTAGAAAATAAATATGGCATTGCAGGTTACGACAAGGACAGCTTGGAGCAATGGCATGATTTGCAGGAAGAGGATGCGTATGAGCTTATAAGAGAAGTGCTCCTTGGCGAAAAAACATTTTATTATTGGGGTGATATTTCAGGTAACAATGAGGGAGTTACGGATATGTCAGGTCTGCTCGAAAATGTGTTTGAAAATAAAGCTGATATGAGTACATGGAAAATGGTATTCATAGACCTCGACGGGAAGGATGGGATTAAGGAATGTGTGTTAAGATGCAGGGATTCGGAGACACACCATAACATTATATTTCATTATTCTGCGGGGGAAGTTTACGCGACGGAGTTTACATACAGGGACGGAAAATTTATATATGCAAACGGCGTAATCGAGGGCAGCGGTTCGGCATCAGGCACTTATTGGAACAGGATATGCTTTGAGCGTGGAGAGAGGGCTGTTCAGGTTAAGGAAGTCGGCTGGGATTATGGTGACGACAGAACGGAGGCTTGGATAACGGTTGATGGGATTTTGTATGAGGTTCCGGGTGAGGTATGCAGTGCATGGAGGAAGGAAAACAATTTCCCGGGTGATGAGGCAGAGGAGTATGATTTTACGGAGGAAAACGTAAAAAAGTACATTGTAAAATAGAGGCGGAAAATATAATGATATAATAACTCGTATGTGATGACAACATCGTATTTTGATATGGTCACATTCGGAAACGGAGATTTTTTTCCGCTCATCACGGCGATAGTTACGATAGTGCTGTTTGGGTGCTCAATCATACATATTTTTGTGAAGAAGCGAGTGCTAGTGCGGTGCATGATGTCGCTGTATATTGCCGCAGCGGCATGCTCGGTGCTTCATATACTGCTCAATGGATTCAGGGCGGTTACGGTTGTCAACGGGGCTGTGGTGATTTTGTTTGCGGTGGGGATTTGGTTATTGGTGATGGGAGATAAAAAAAGTGCTTGCAATTTTAAATGAGCTATACTAGAATAATCACAGATTTAAAGACTACGACGGAGACAGTAGACATCATCTGAAAGTCACAGAGAGCCGCATGTGCTGA
This sequence comes from uncultured Eubacteriales bacterium, assembly GCA_900545455.1. Lineage (GTDB taxonomy): Bacteria > Bacillota > Clostridia > Lachnospirales > Lachnospiraceae > CAG-882. The sequence continues at coordinate 3,849 of UQZF01000105.1, read as the reverse complement.
GATTGCGGTACGATTAGGGGGATGTTGAATATCACTCCACAGTCGCCGTACGAAAGTGTATATGCATGAGTAGATACGGACGTATTCCATACGTTACATGGAACGCATATGATGGTATGTCGGTGAATATGATAAGTATTTTATGACCTCTGCCATGAGAATGTGCAGAGGTCTTTTTAGTGTATGAGCCGGCGTCGGGTGACGAAAAAGTCGCCATGCTTGCATGTAAGGCTCTTTCGTCATTTGACGCTGCTCACACACATCATTTTAGAAAATGGAGGATTTTAAGATGTACGATAAGGTATCGGCAAATCGTAACGTCGTCGAGAGCGAGAAGGCTGTCGAGAAGTTCTGGAAGGATCACGACGTATTTAAGAAGAGCATGGAAATCAGGGAAGGCTGCCCGACATATATGTTCTATGACGGACCGCCAACCGCAAACGGCAAGCCGCACATCGGACATGTGCTTACGAGAGTTATCAAGGATATGATTCCGAGATACAGAACAATGAAGGGCTATCTTGTGCCTCGTAAGGCAGGCTGGGATACTCACGGACTTCCTGTTGAGCTTGAGGTCGAGAAGATGCTCGGTCTTGACGGCAAGGAGCAGATTGAGGAATACGGTCTTGAGCCTTTCATCAATCACTGTAAGGAGAGCGTATGGAAGTATAAGGGAATGTGGGAGGATTTCTCCGCAACAGTCGGCTTCTGGGCTGATATGGACAACCCTTATGTAACATACCACAATGATTTTATTGAGTCCGAGTGGTGGGCTTTAAAGCAGATTTGGGACAAGGGACTTTTGTACAAGGGCTTTAAGATTGTTCCTTACTGCCCGAGATGTGGAACACCTCTCTCATCACACGAGGTTGCGCAGGGCTATAAGTCAGTAAAGGAGCGCTCGGCAATCGTTCGTTTTAAGGTTAAGGGTGAGGACGCTTACTTCCTCGCATGGACAACAACACCTTGGACACTTCCATCCAACGTGGCTCTCTGTGTGAACCCGGATGAGACCTACTGCAAGGTAAAGGCAGCAGACGGTTACACATATTATATGGCAGAGGCACTTCTTGACAAGGTTCTCGGCGGACTTGCAAAGGCAGAGGACAAGGAGGCGGGCACACCTGCAGTTCCTGCTTACGAGGTTCTTGAAAAATATAAGGGAAGCGAACTTGAGTATAAGGAGTACGAGCCGCTCTTTGAATGTGCGGGAGAGGCTGCAAAGAAGCAGAACAAGAAGGGACATTACGTTACATGCGACGGTTATGTAACAATGTCAGACGGTACAGGTATCGTTCATATTGCACCTGCTTTCGGTGAGGATGATGCCAAGGTCGGACGTAAGTATGACCTTCCGTTTGTACAGTTTGTAGACGGAAAGGGTGAGCTCACCAAGGAGACACCTTATGCGGGACTTTTTGTAAAGAAGGCTGATCCGTTGGTTTTGAAGGACTTAGACGCAGAGGGCAAGCTCTTTGACGCACCTAAGTTTGAGCATGATTACCCATTCTGCTGGAGATGCGATACACCGCTTATCTACTATGCTAGAGAGAGCTGGTTCATCAAAATGACAGCGGTTAAGGATGACCTTATCGCTAACAACAAGACAATCAACTGGATTCCTGAGACAATCGGTACGGGACGTTTCGGTGCATGGCTTGAGAATGTTCAGGACTGGGGCATCAGCCGTAACCGTTACTGGGGAACTCCGCTCAATATATGGCAGTGTGAGTGCGGACACATGCACTCAATCGGAAGCATTGAGGAGTTAAAGAGCATGTCTGACAACTGCCCTGACGATATTGAGCTTCATCGCCCATACATTGATGCCGTGACAATCAAGTGTCCTAAGTGCGGCAAGCAGATGAAGAGGGTTCCTGAGGTTATCGACTGCTGGTTTGACTCAGGCTCGATGCCTTTTGCACAGCATCACTATCCGTTTGAGAATAAGGATTTATTTGAAAAGCAGTTCCCGGCAGACTTTATCTCCGAGGCTGTAGACCAGACAAGAGGATGGTTCTACTCACTGCTTGCAATATCGACACTTTTGTTTAACAAGGCACCATATAAGAATGTTATCGTTCTCGGTCACGTTCAGGATGCCGAGGGTAAGAAAATGAGTAAGTCAAAGGGAAATGCGGTAGATCCGTTCGATGCTCTTTCACAGCACGGCGCAGATGCCATCAGATGGTATTTCTATGAGAATTCTGCACCTTGGCTTCCTAACCGTTTCCACGACAAGGCGGTTACGGAGGGACAGAGAAAGTTCCTCGGAACACTCTGGAACACATACTCATTCTTTGTACTTTACGCTAACATTGATAATTTCAATGCGACGGATTATAAGCTCGAGTACGACAAGCTTCCTGTTATGGATAAGTGGATTCTCTCCAAGCTCCAGACAGTCGTAAAGACGGTTGACGACAATCTTGCCAACTACAAGATTACAGAGACGGCAAAGGTACTTGAGGACTTTATAGACGAGCTCTCCAACTGGTATGTAAGACGCTGCCGTGAGCGTTTCTGGGCAAAAGGCATGGAGCAGGATAAAATTAATGCTTACATGACACTTTACACAACACTCGTAACCTTCTGCAAGGCAGCAGCTCCTATGATTCCGTTCATGACGGAGGAGATTTACCAGAACCTTGTTGCAAAGCAGGATAAGAACGCTCCTGAGAGCATTCACCTTTGCGACTTCCCTGTTGCAAATGAGGCTTGGATTGACAAGGAGCTTGAGGCAAGCATGGAGGATGTACTCTCTGCGGTTGTAATCGGAAGAGCGTGCAGAAATGCAGCGAACATCAAGAACCGTCAGCCAATCGGCAAGATGTACATCAAGGCGCCTTGGACACTCTCAGAGTTCTTTGTTGAGATTATTGAGGACGAGCTCAATGTAAAGAGCGTCGAGTTCACTGACGATGTTAGAGCATACAGCTCCTACAGCTTCAAGCCGCAGCTTAAAACCGTAGGACCTAAGTACGGCAAGCTTCTCGGCAAGATTCAGGGCGCATTAAAGAGCATTGACGGCAATGCGGCTATGGATACACTCAATGAGAAGGGTGCTCTTGAGTTTGATTTTGACGGTCAGAAGGTGGAGCTTACCAAGGATGACCTCCTCATCGAGATTGCGCAGACAGAGGGCTATGTATCAGACTCATGGAGCGGTGTAACGGTAGTTCTCGACATCAACCTCACACCTGAGCTCATCGAGGAAGGCTTCCTCCGTGAGATAGTGAGCAAGATTCAGACCATGAGAAAGGAAGCAGGCTTCGAGGTAATGGATACAATCACAATCTACGCAGACGGAAGCGACAAGATTAAGGCTCTTCTCGATGCGAAGTCTGACCAGATTACCACCGAAATCCTTGCTACCAAGGTTGTCACGGGCGCACTTGACGGATATACCAAGGAGTGGGACATCAACGGCGAGCAGGTAACACTCGGAGTTAAGAAGAATTAAATAAGAGTTATTGTAAAACGCAGTTCTTGTAAAAAAGAGCTGCGTTTTTCTAATTTACGGGAAATGCGTTCATATAAATTTATTATCACAGGCAGGGCTGCATAAAATTAAAAAAAAGATAAATAATAATCTTCAGGACAAAAATGACTTTATTTTGTCTTGCACACAAGACAAAAAAGAAATATAATTGTCTTATACAGGAGGTACGCATGAACAGAGAGACTTTAAAACAGATTATGATTGACCAGAAAGAAATGTATCTTAACAATCCTGTGATAAAAAGAAACTATTATCTTGAGGATAATGTCAACTATTGCTTTGTCGGAATCAGGAGAACGGGCAAGTCGTACATGATGTATCAGCAGATTAACAGCCTGCGTGACAAG
>UQZF01000104.1 GCA_900545455.1 uncultured Eubacteriales bacterium | reverse complement strand
ATCTCTCGGTGAAAGGCCTGTACCTCCCGTTGTAAAGATAACATCCACCATAGCCTCATCGGCAAGACGAACCAGCTCCTGATAGAGCTTCTCCTCATCATCCGGCAGGACACATCTGCTCATAGTATAATAACCATACTTTTCTATCATTTCCTCTATTGCCGGTCCGCTTAAATCTTCTCTCTCACCTGTGCTTGCCTTGTCGCTGGCCGTAATTATTCCTGCGCGGAACCTGCACACCTTAAGCTCATCATCCACATGTATCTCCCCCCCGCGAAGGACTCTTGCAAACACGCCCTCCCTCGGCATGATGCAGTCACCGACCTGATGGAATATTTCACATTCGGAGTGGCATTTTTTTCCAATCTGTGTAATCTCAAGAACAACATCATTGCACGTAAATATCGTCCCCACCGGATAGCTCTTAAAATCAAACCCTTTTACCAGAAGGTTCTCCCCAAATGCCCCATCAGCTACATCCGCTCCGCGCTGTCTGAATTTTTCAACCTCGTCATAGGACAACAGACTGACCTGCCTGTGCCAGTTGCCTGCATGGGCGTCATTCTCAAGTCCCCAATTTTCTTTGAATCTGCATGTCCCGACATTATGCTTGGCAGTTCCCTTCCTTTCACTGATACATACCGCAACTATATTTCCCATCCTGAATCCTCCGTTTATCTCAATACTGCTTAGGCTCTTATCCGCCAATCTGCACCATTTTTCTGATTTCTTTTTCCTTTTCCGGGGACATATCATTAAAATCATGTGCTCCCGGTTTTCTCATCACAGCAGCCATTATTGCCGCTTTAATCTGCATATCGGAGCTTCCGTCCCTTAAAAGCGGTCTAAGCTCAACCCCATCATTATAATTCAAGCAGAGCTTTAATCTGCCCTCCGCAGTCATTCTCACGCGGTTACACTCCGAGCAGAACTTATGCGACATTGCACTGATAAATCCGATTCTGCCGCAAAAGCCTTCAAATTCATAATATTGTGCCGGCCCGGCAACTGCTTTTATTTTCCTCTCCGGCATTGCTATGTCATCACATATATGTGCCGACCCGAATTTTCCCTCAAGAATTCCCAATACTTCATCTGATTTAATTCCATGATACTCTTTTCCGCAGCCTACCGGCATAAGCTCAATAAATCTTACATCCAGAGAATGCGTCTTCGCAAGTTCTGCCACATCACATATATCATCAATATTCCATTCCCTGCAAGGTACGCAGTTAATTTTAACTTTCATGCCTGTATTAAGTGCTTCCTCTATTCCTGAAAGAACCTTATCAAGCGCATCCACCCCCGTTATATCCTTAAAGGTCTCCGGGTTTAAGGTGTCAAGGCTTACATTGACATTTGTAAGCCCGGCACACCTCAACTGCGCTGCCATCTCTCCAAGCAGTATTCCGTTGGTGGTCATCGCTATCTGTTCAATCCCGCCAAGCTCATGGACATCCTCAATCAGTTTTATGATGTTCTTCCTGACAAGTGGTTCTCCGCCTGTGAAACGAACCTTTCTGATACCCAGTTCCTGCATTATTTTTATCACACGAAGCCACTCTTCTAAGCTTAATATTTCATCGTGTGACAGTCTTTGCACTCCGTCCCTGGGCATACAATATCTGCAGCGCAGATTACATTTGTCCGTCAGCGACACTCTAAGGTAATCTATATTTCTTCCAAATCCATCCTGCATGGAATCTCTCCGTTCTGTTATATTTTAAGTAATAGGATGTCCTTTTCATCCACCATAAATGCATGCGGCACTCTGAGTTTCTCTTCCGGCTTCTTCGGCGTCTTCCACTGAAGCCAGTCCCCGTCAGCGGTAACCTTAAATAAAAAAATCCACTCAAAAGAGTCCTCGATAATCTGATATTCTTTTATCTGCAGAATATTTGCAGCATCTGAACCGGAACTTTCCCCATACAGGGGATGCAGATAATGTGCCCTTATGCCGACAGCCCCGACATCAGCACTCACAGGTTCTTTAAAAAAGAAACTACATCCCCAGCCTGATGCTTCCAGACATGTGCCATTATTACTTATTACCACTTCTGATATATTCTTGCAGCCCGATAGCTCCGCTGCTGTCTTTGTCTTAGGATTTCTAAAAAACTCCCTGACCGGTTCAACAACTTCGAGACGGCCTCGGTTAATACAGCCTACCATACTGCACATCCTGTAAACCTCATCCCTGTTGTGCGAAACAAAAATCGCAGGTTTGTCTATCCCACATAAAAGCTGACACATCTGCTGCTCAACCGACCATCTTAAGTGACTGTCCAACGCCGAGAAAGGCTCATCAAGAAGAATTACCTCCGGCTCTGCCGCAAGCATTCTTGCCATCGCCACACGTTGTTTCTGCCCTCCTGAAAGGGAAGCAGGATACTGCTGTTCAAGTTCTTCGAGCCGGAATCTTCTAAGATACTCCCCTGCCTTTGCCTTATCCGCCCGCTTTCCCATGCCTGCCATGATATTTCCGAGCACTGTCATATTAGGAAACAGCGCATAATCCTGAAACATGTAACCGACTTTTCTCTCTTGCGGAGGGAGGTTAATTTTTTTTGACGAATCATAAAGTGTCCGTCCGTTGAGAATAATCAATCCCTCATCAGGTTTTTCTATACCCGCAATGCATTTCAATGTCATGCTCTTTCCGCAGCCGGAAGCTCCAAGAAGTGCAAAAACTTCATGCTCTGTTGAAAATTCGGCATCCAATGTAAAATTCGCCAGTTTTTTCTTAATTTTAACCTGCAATCCCATTTTTATCTCCTTGCATACTGATTACCTATGCATCCATTTCTCCGTTACCACATTCATCAAATATACAATTATAAAAGCTATTATCATAATAACCGCCACCCAGAAACCCGCCGTGGCATAGTCGCTGTCCTGTATTACCATCGCAATCTTCTGTGATATTGTTGCGGTCTTTCCCGGTATATTACCGGCAAGCATCGCGGTTGCGCCGTACTCTCCGAGAGCCCTGGCAAATGTCAGAATGGTTCCGGATACAATTCCGGGTCCTGCCGCCGGCATAAGCACACGCCAGAATATTTTTGTCTCTGACATTCCCAGAGTCCTTGCTGCATATATGAGGTTTTTGTCAACCTGCTCGAACGCTGCTCTGGCATTGCGGTACATAAGCGGAAAAGCTATAACCGTTGCCGCAAGCACACAACCTAACCATGTCTGCACAACTTTAATGTGTAATGTTCCGTACAGATATGCCCCAAATGGTCTTCTGAGGCTGAATATAAGTAAAAGAAAAAAACCTGCCACCGTTGGCGGAAGCACCATCGGAAGCGTAAGTATTCCATCAACCAGAGCCTTTACACGCGGGCCGGCTCCAATGACCTTCTTTGCCGCAAAAATCCCCAGAAAAAATGAGAACACTGTCGCAACAACACCGGTTTTTAGTGAAATGAGAAGGGGGCTGAAATCAAGCTCCTCTATGTAATTCCATAATTCTGTCATATAATTATTCCTTTACATACATCTCTTAACTGTCATACTAGTCTTCTACATCTGTGTCAAAATAGTATTTGTCAAATATTGCCTTTGCCTCATCAGAGATTAAAAACTCCGCAAATTCCTTTGCTGCTGCCTTCTGCGCATCATCCGACTCCGCATTTTTCACCTGTGCCACAGGATAAATCACATTGCCGGTAAGCTCATATGATACTTTTTCCAGAATCACAAGTCTTTCCTCAAGACCATAGGTATCAGAATAGTATACTGTTCCAACCTCATTTGAGCCTTCGGCAACTGCACTTGTAACCGCACCTACATTGGCACACTCATTTATCTCCACACCGCCAAGTGCCACTGATACAGTCTGTGTGGTAATCTTAGAGACATCCTCAACCTTATCAAGTATTCCCGCATTTACAAGTGCCTGCCTTGTGTACTTGCCAACCGGAACTGACCCATCCGCAAGTGCAATGCTTCCCGCCTTTGATAAATCCCAAAGCCCTGTAACAGCGGTGTCACTTCCCTTATATGTTACAACACAGACCTGATTATTTACCACGTTATGTCTTGTTCCATCCACCAGCAGACCATCCTGCTCAAGCTGATTCATCTGCTTCTGTGCAGCAGAGAAAAACACATCGCATGACGCTCCTTCCTCAATCTGTGTCATAAGTGTTCCCGAACTGTCATAGCTTCCGACAATCTCCACATCCTTGTGCGTCCTGTTATACTCGGTAATCAGCTCGGTCATTACCGAATTAAGACTCTTTGCCGCAAAAAGTGTAATCGTTACTTTCTTTTCCTGCGACGCGCAGCCACCCAGCATTGTCATTGTCATCACAGTACTTATCACAACACTCATTGTCTTTATCCGGAATTTCTTTATATTCTTTTTCATATATCTCTCCGTCTCACACCTGCATAATTTCTTATGCCCTAATGCGACTAATTTTTATTGTTTATAAAATGTCCGCTCTTTCCACCCATCTTCTCAACAAGATGGATATCTGTCATTTCCATTCCTCTGTCCATGGCCTTGCACATGTCATAGATGGTCAGCAGTGCTATGTTCACCCCGGTAAGAGCTTCCATTTCAACACCTGTTTTTCCGCACAGCTTTGTTGTGCATATACACCTGATCGTATGTGTCTCCTCTTCCATTTCAAAATCCACTGTAACCTTCGTGAGCATAAGAGGATGACACATAGGGATGAGATCCGACGTTCTTTTTGCTGCCATAATCCCTGCGATTCTTGCCGTTCCAAGCACATCACCTTTATTTGCAGTCCGGTTTTTTATAGCCCCAAAGACCTCCTCATTTACCTTGATTGAACCTGTTGCCACTGCGATTCTCTCCGTATCGGACTTTGCGGTCACATCAACCATGATTGCATTTCCGTTGCTGTCAAAGTGTGTAAATTCTGCCATTTCACATTTCCTTTCAATGATTTAAATTTACTTGCCAAATCCACAATTCGGAAAATGACACACTGCACAGTTAAGACACAGACCACCCTCACCGTAAACACTGATGTTCTCCGGGGTAAGCCTTTCCCCTGCCAGTACCCGCGGCAGTACAAGGTCAAATACCGTTCTCTTTGCATACATCACACATCCGGGCAGACCAATTATCGGTACTGTTCTGCCTCCCGACCTATCATCCCTGTAATACGAAAGCAGAAACATCGCCCCCGGCAGAACAGGTGCCCCATAGGAAACTATATCCGCACCTGCCGCCTTTATAGCACCGGGAGTTCTGTCATCAGGATCGACACTCATGCCACCTGTACACAGCACCATATCCACACCATCATCAATAAAGCCCATTATGGCACTTATAATATCCTCCTGCTTATCATCTACAATTCTCTGCCCTGTAACCTCTACATCATACTCGGCAAGTTTGCCTCTTATAGCAGGTCCGAAAGCATCCTTTATTCTGCCTTTGTACACTTCACTTCCTGTCGTCACTATGCCTGCCTTCATCTTTACAAAGGGTATTATTTCAAGAATCGGCTTATCGCCTGCTGCCTCCTTAGCGCGCTTTAGCTTGTCCTCTTCTATCACTAATGGGATTATTCTTGTAGCTGCAATCTTGTCCCCCTTCTTTACAGGGAAATTTCCGTGAACCGTAGCTATCATCAGCTCGCCGAGCGAATTCACACGATTAAGTGCTTCCGTGTTCACCTTCAAAAGACCATCCGCCTGTGCAATTATCTCAATCTTTCCTTCCTTCGGAGCTGAAGCTGACATATTATCATTGATACATATATCCCTTAGAATCGCAGCACCCTCATCTTCATGCAGTATTCCCTCCTTCTTCTCCCACACATAGAGGTGTTCTTTTCCTACCGATAACAAAACCGGAATATCCTCCGGTGTCACAATATGTCCCTTTCTGAACACAGCATCCTTGACCACTCCCGGTATAATCTGTGTTATATCGTGGCAAAGTACCTGTCCGACTGCGTCTTCCGTCCTAATAAGCTTCATAATCTATCTCCATTCACTCCGTTTTCAAATGCCAAAAAATCGTTTTACGCACAAAAAAATCCCGTCACTGTCATTGATGTCATATACGGGACATCCGACAGCATCACGAGATACCACATCGGTTGCAACACATATAAGTGAGCTTTCATCACATACAATATTATCCGAAACTGCTTTTCTTACTACTTCGACCTTAGGAAGCAGTGAATTCTTCATTCCCTCTATTATAAATACATCTATATCACGCCTTAGGGCAAGCATATCCTGTATTTTACCGGCAGTTATTTGTCCTCTGCCGTTAATCGAAAATTGAGTATCAGAAAAAATAGCACTGCACACAGCACCTGCTTTTGTAAATCTGTATGTGTCCGTCCCCTCATAATCCATACGGTATTCGTGTCCATCATGCTTAATCACAGCGACTGAATATCCTTCTTTGATAAATTCATTGATAAGCTTGATTATGAGTCCTGTCTTTCCGCTGTCCTTAATTCCACTCACGCAAAACACCACCGGCAATACCAGACGTACATATTCTTCCTTTGTATTTATATTCTTCAAGGCACGCTTGTCAAAGCATGTTGTCTCAAGTCTTATATACTTTGTTCTCACCGCCCTTAGAATATCCATCAGGCGGTATCTGCCCTTCTCAATAAGCTCAGTTATAACGGGCAGTACCTTTTTAGAATAGATTGCACACAATGGATGCACATGGTCATCATCCACCATACAGTAACAATCATAATCCGAGCATATAAACTCCGTCATATACTCCACAAGTTCTTTGCTCATAAAAGGCATATCCGCCGCACATACAAAGACATACTCCTCATCGGCATGTAAAAGAACCTGATATATTCCCTCAATAGGCCCTATATCCTTATGCTCGTCATAGACAAGCTCAAGTCCCATATCTTCATAATCACCTTTTTTTGCAGCAGAAACAATAACCTGCGAAAAGCCGCCAAGCTCATCACAGATTCTGTCTACAAATCTTTTTCCGTTTATTTCAAGCAGAGCCTTATTCTGCCCCATTCTTGTGCTCCTGCCGCCTGCAAGCACACCTACTGAAATATTCTTCAAGGCTGGTGCCTCCTTACGATGATAAATATGTTTAGGTAATATATCTGATGGTCACAATATCCCCTATATCCACATTCCTTCCCGCTTCAAGGTCTATAAAACAATTACACTCTGTAAGATTATTGATGACGGAAGCTGCGTGTACCTGTGTCGGAAGAAATACCTCTCCGCCTTCCTCCCTTGCACGTATCAGTCTGCGCATGCGGTTTACCTTGCCGTATTCACTTCGCAGTACCGCCGTTGCCACGTTAGCTTCAAAGTACTTATTGTGCATGAATTTGGCAAGCAGCGCCCAGAAATACAGCTCAAAATTAGCCAGTGCCGCATACGGATTCCCTGACAGACTTAATATCAGCTTTCCATCACATTCACTTGCGGTTGTCGGTGTTCCGGGCTGGATATTGGCTCTGCGGAACAATATCTGTGCTCCCATTCTGCCAAGCACTGCCGGAACAATATCCTTCTTTCCGACACTGACACCTCCGGTTGTTATGACAAAATCTGCGTTTTCTAAAGCCTGCTTAAGCTTACAAAACATGAGGTTCTCTTCATCCACACATGTCTCCATCATGCTGATTTTCACGCCGCACCGCTGCATCGTGGCAGCAAGCATATATGATATATTGTTGTATATCTGCCCCGGTGCTAAGGGTTGTCCCACATCCCTAAGCTCCGTTCCCGTTGACAGAATTGCCACCCTCATCGGTTCATATACCATAACCTCTGTCACACCTACACTTGCAAGCAGACCTATGTGCACAGGCTCTATTCTGGTATTCTTATGAAACAACACCTGTCCGCTCTTAATATCTTCACCTATCCTGCAATAATTCATATAAGGCTTCACAGCGATATAGACCTTCACCTGCTGCTCACCATAATCCGTGTCCTCCTGCCGTACCACCGCATCATATCCGTCCGGAACGTATGCTCCCGTCATCACCCGCACCGCCGTTCCCGGTTCATAAGCAATCTCCTTATAGTCACCGGCAAATAATTCGTCCTTGACCGTAAGCTGCACCGGTGAATCCTTTGAAGCTCCGGCTATATCTGCTGCACACACAGCATATCCATCCATCGCTGATTTTGAAAATGGTGGTACCATCATCATCGCCTTAACATCCTCAGCAGCAACCATGCCACATGCCTGCATAACAGGAACCTTGACTGTTCTTATCTGCGGCTGCAAGCTTTCAAGCAGCAGGGATAGAGCATCCTCCACTTCAATAGCCGCCGAAATAAAATTCTGTCCGCTTACATTCTGTGCCATAATTACCTCCGTTTCATACCACAACTGTTTATGAAAAATTTTACACTGTATTGCATTAAAACACAAGCATTGATATTTTTTGCACAATATTACACTTTTCCTTAAAAAATCAAAAAACGGCAGACATATTCAACAGCTCTGCGTGAATATGTCTGCCGTACACATAAAATCCGGGACTTCCTGATTCCGGTGCTGCTATGCTAATACTCTCACTTTGATAACGCCTTCCATGCCCTTCATCTTATCAATGACGTCCTCGGGAGGAACACTTGCTACATCGAACATTGTATAAGCGTAGTCGCCCTTGCTCTTGTTCAACATGTTGTCGATGTTGATTCCCGCCTCACCTACGATTGTGGTGAAGCTGCTTATCATTGCAGGGATATTCTTATGATTTATAAGGATTCTCGCCGTGCTCTTGCATACGCCCATGTCACATGCAGGATAGTTGACGGAATTTTTGATGTTGCCGTTCTCAACATAATCCATGAGTTCACGCACAGCCATGGCCGCACAGTTGTCCTCGGACTCCTCAGTTGAGGCTCCAAGATGAGGGAATGCAACCACCTTAGGCTGTCCTGCAAGCTTGGCTGTCGGGAAATCCGTCACATAGCGCGCAATCTTGCCCGACTCGATTCCTGCTAAGATTGCATCGTCGTTTACAAGAAGATCGCGGGCGAAGTTAAGTATCACGACGCCGTCCTTCATCTTCTCAATCGTGAGGCTGTTTATCATGCCCTTCGTGTCGTCGAGAAGCGGAACATGAACCGTTATGTAATCACACTGCTCGAATATCTCATCCCTTGTCTTTACAAGCTTAACCTCCCTTGAAAGGTTGAGCGCATGCTCTACCGAGAGGAACGGATCACAGCCATATACCTCCATGCCAAGGCTTATAGCCGCATCCGCTACAAGGACACCGATGGCACCGAGTCCGATTACACCAAGCTTTTTGCCCTTTATCTCATGACCTGCAAATGCTGATTTAGCCTTCTCCATGGTCTTTCCGATATTCTCATC
>UQZF01000103.1 GCA_900545455.1 uncultured Eubacteriales bacterium | reverse complement strand
GTTATGGATAACCTGCGCTACGGCAAGCCCGACGCAACCGACGAGGACTGCATAAAGGCCGCAAAGCTCGCAAACGCGGACGGATTTATCAGAATGCTTCCCGACGGGTACAACACCGTGCTAAAGGGCGACGGCAGCGGGCTTTCGCAGGGTCAGCGCCAGCTTATCTCCATCGCGAGGGCGGCGGTCGCGGATCCTCCCGTTATGATACTCGACGAGGCGACTTCATCGATAGATACCCGCACGGAGGCCATCGTTCAGGCGGGCATGGACGCGCTTATGCAGGGCAGGACGGTGTTTGTCATTGCGCACAGACTGTCCACGGTCAAGAACTCCGACGTCATCATGGTCCTCGACCACGGGCGTATCATCGAACGCGGCAGCCACGAAAAGCTCATCGCCGAGAAGGGGCAGTATTACAGACTTTATACGGGCGCGTTCGAGCTTGAATAAAACACGCGGCGTCTCCCCGCCATCCGCGGGGAGCTTGCTGTAATGTAAGACGGATTTTCGGCAGAATTGACGGTTGAATTTTTCACACAGATGTGTTATAATAGCTTTGATTGAGTATATTTTAAATATATGTGGCATAAGCCACTTTCAAGTGGAAAGGATCTGATTTTTTGAAGCGTGTCGGGCTTGATATAGGCTCCACTACCGTAAAGGCCGCCGTTCTCGGGGAGAACGACGAGCTGCTTTACAGTCAGTACAAGCGCCATTTTTCCGATATAAGAAAGATAATAGGCGTTGTCAGCGGCAAGGGAGGCGTCGGCAAATCGACGGTGACATGTGCGCTCGCGCGCCAGCTTAAAAAAATGGGATATAAGGTAGGAATACTTGATGCGGATATAACCGGACCTTCAATTCCGAGAATGATGGGTATTGAGGAGAGATGTGAGGAGAGCGAGATGGGAATTGTGCCGCCTGAATCATCGGACGGTATAAAGATTATGTCTATGAATCTCCTTTTGCAGAATGAGGACGATGCGGTTATATGGAGAGGTCCGGTGATTGCAAATTTCGTAAAGCAGTTCTATTCGGATGTATGCTGGGGAGAGCTTGATTTCCTTCTGGTGGATATGCCGCCGGGAACCGGTGATGTGCCGCTCACGGTGTTCCAGTCACTTCCGGTTGACGGCATTGTGCTTGTGACATCACCTCAGAGCCTGGTGTCAATGATTGTCAAAAAGGCATACAATATGGCGCAGAAGATGGACATTCCGGTTCTCGGAATAATTGAGAACTACAGCTATTACAGATGTCCCGACTGCGGTCACATCGAGAAGATATACGGTGAGAGCCACATTGATGAGGAGGCGGAAAAAATCGGAGTTCCGGTGCTTGCGAAGCTTCCTATTAATCCGGGACTTGCCGTTGCGGCTGACGAGGGAAGATATTTTGAGTTTTCAGAGCCGATAGATGTGAGTTCTATTGTGAAGAATCTTTTTGACGTTGTGCTGTTTGACCTCGACGGAACGCTCACCGATCCGAAACAGGGCATAACCTCATGCGTGCAGTATGCGCTTGCGTCGATAGGAATTGATGAGCCGAACCTTGACAACCTCGAGGATTTTATCGGACCGCCACTCAAGGAGCATTTCATTGAGAGATACCATCTTGATGATGAGACTGCACTTGTGTGTGTAAAAAAGTACAGGGAGAGATACAATCCGATAGGAGTGTATGAGAATAAGAAGTACGATGGCATCGATGAGGTTTTAAGGACATTAAGGGAGCGCGGAATGAAGCTTGCGGTTGCAAGTTCCAAGCCGACGGTGCTCGTAAATACGGTGCTTGAGCATTTTGATCTTATGAAGTACTTTGATGTCGTAGCAGGAAGTGAACTTGACGGGACAAGGACGCGCAAGTCGGATGTCATAAGATATGCCTTTGAGCTGCTTGACGAAAAGGGGCTTTCGCACGACAGACCGATAATGGTCGGTGACCGCAAACATGATGTAATCGGTGCGAGAGAAGCAGGAATACCGTGCATGGCAGTTGCTTACGGATATGGCTCAATGGAGGAACTGAGTGCAGAACATCCTGACTATATAGCAAAGAGTGTGTCAGAGATTACAAACATAATTAAATAGGAGGCGGTTGCTTGGATATTAAGAGAACGCTGAAGGATTTGTGGAGATTAATCTATCCTGTTGCAATATATTTTGCAGTAGCGTTTGCGGTGCAGTTTGTTGCCGTGAGAATTATAGCATCCGCAGCGCTTGCTGACGGTACGATAACCACAGTGGGCAAGGGTGCAGCAGAGCTTCAGGAGGAACTTAACAGCCTGATTAACAGATACAGCCTTCATTTGACGGCATTGACGAACGTGGTGCTCATTCCGATATATGCCGTATTTTTAAATAGGGATGAGAAAAAGAGAATGGCATCATTCGGAGTGCGCTACGAGAAGCCTGGGATTAAGAGACTTGTGATTGTGTTTGTGCTCGGTATGTCGGCGGCGATAAGCGTGAACGTGATTGTGTCGATAAGTCAGATTGCAAGATTTTCACCTAAGTATCAGGAGGTTTCACAGGCGATTTATTCGGGCAGTCTTTTCATGGAGGTTGTGTCTGCGGTTATTGCAGCACCGATTCTGGAGGAGCTTTTTTTCAGAGGAATGATATACAAAAGGCTGCGTGATATGGTGAATGTCAAGGCCGCGGTGATTATATCCGCTCTGTTTTTCGGGGCATTTCACGGTAATCTTGTGCAGTTTGTCTACGCTTTCATAATCGGTCTTATGATTGCGTATGTATATGAAAAGTTTAAAACTATATGGGCATCAATTATATTTCATGTGGGAGCTAATCTGATATCGGTGCTCATAACGGAGTTCATGCCGCAGAGCATGAATAATGCTGCCGTTATTTTGGGTGCGATGTTTATAAGCGTGGTATTGACGGTTGTTTTGTTGAAATATGTGTATGGATATAGTGCCGGAAGTGTTCCGGTGCAGAATAGTGAGGAGATATAGATATGAGTGAGAAACTGTTATCTGTAGCAGTTCCATGTTATAACTCACAGGATTACATGGAAAAATGCATTGATTCGCTGTTGGCAGGCGGTGAGGAAGTGGAGATAATCATTGTCGACGACGGCTCAAAGGACGGCACCGCAGCCATTGCGGACAGATATGCTGAGAAGTACCCGACCATCATAAAGGCGGTACATCAGGAGAACGGAGGACACGGCGAGGCGGTGAACACGGGACTTGCTAACTCGACCGGGCATTTCTTCAAGGTCGTTGACAGCGACGACTGGGTTGACAAAAACGCATATAAGAAGCTGCTGAATATAATGAGGGATTCACTGAAAAATGACGACAATCTCGATATGTTAATCTCCAATTTTGTCTACGACAAGCAGGGAGCGCATCACAAGAAGGTCATGAGCTATCACAATGTTCTTCCGAAGGACAGATATTTTACATGGCACGATGTGGGACATTTCAGGGTTGCACAGTATATACTTATGCACTCGGTAATCTACCGCACGGGACTTTTGAGGGAATGTGGATTGAAGCTTCCGAAGCACACCTTCTATGTGGATAATATTTTTATTTTCAATCCGCTGCCTTATGTGAAGAAGATGTACTACACGGATGTCGTTTTCTATCACTATTTTATAGGAAGGGACGACCAGTCCGTTAATGAGTCGGTCATGATAAAGAGAATTGACCAGCAGCTCCGCGTAAACAGACTGATGATCGATTACTTTGACTATGATGCCATCAGTGAGCGTCCGTGCATGAAATACATGCAGAATTATGTCAATATCATGATGACAATATCCTCGGCTTTCTGTGTGCTCTCAAAGGACGAGGAAAATTATAAGAAAAAGCATGAGCTGTGGATGTATCTTAAGGAGAAGAATCCTAAGCTGTATAAGAATATAATGCATACATTTCTCGGAGTCGCACTGCGATGGGAAGGAAAGGCATCGAGAGTTGTTCAGAGAGCAGGATACAGATTGTTTCAGAAGATTATAGGATTTAACTAAAAAACAGCATTTAGAATTGTCGTTAATTGATAATTCTAAATGCTGTCTTTTAATTCCATGTCTTTTTGTCGATAAAAGCGGATAACTTGGTTTCGTACATAAGCACATATACGATGCGTCCCATCACGCAGCCGCCTACAACGTCGATGAGAGCGTGCTGCTTGAGGAAAATTGTCGATAAACATATCAAAATACATAACACCAGCGATGCGTTCTTGATAAAACGGCTTTTAACCTTGTCTGATTTGTTGATTGCCACATGTACGCCTATGGAATTGTATACATGTATGCTTGGAAATACATTGGTCGATGTATCGGTGCTGTACAGCCATCCCACAAGACGGTTGAAAGGATTGGTCATGTTAAGGCTTTTCGGACGGAAATTGTAAAGTCCGTTAGGGAATACGGCACATATAATCAGATATACGGTCATGCCTATAATGAGAAAACTCATCAGCTTTACAAAATCACGCTGGGAAGCGAAGATAAAGTATACGGCACTTCCTGCGACATACACAAACCATAAAATGTACGGTATTATAAATACAGGTATAAAAGGTATCACGTCGTCAATAGGAGAATTGAGAGCGGTGAAGTCTGTAGTTACGGTGTGCTCAAGTACAAAAAATACAGCCAGATAAACAGGCGTGTACAGTGCAAGCAGAGCGTGCTTGTACTTTTTAAAAAAATTTTTCATGTCTAACACCATCCATTATGTGTAAATTACAAAATATGCCTATTGTAATACTTCAACCGGCATTGTATTATAATAGCATAGCGTTAACGGTTTAACAAGCGGTTTTTGCTATTTGCAAACAATGGTGGTTGTGGTATGATGTAATAAGACCATTGGCAGCCTGATTTGCGAATGGATGTTGTGATTTCGCGAGTGCGGAGCACGGAGAAATCACAATTATTATATAGGATAAGTATGATAAATTCTATGATAAACATAAAGTAGAAGAAGAGGTTCACATATGAGACTTGTTATAAGAGACCTTGTCGTCACGGACAAGGACGATATATTGCTTAACAATGCCGGATACTCCTTTTTGCAGGGGAAGGCATACAGAATAAATGCACCTGAGAGAACGAGAAAAGCCCTTTTTGACTGTATATCCTACGAGGGCAGATACGACTCGGGAAGAATAGAGCTGATGTGTGGCGGAAGAAACTGTATGTCTCCTGTCATGGTAGCACATTTTGACGAGGAGCCCGTTTTTCCGGAATTTCTGACAATAAGAGAATTTTTAAAGTATTACATTGACCTGAATTCCAAGAACATAATGCAGCCTAAGACGATTGACGAGTACCTTAAAATGGTCGAGCTGACCAATATCAGGGCTGACAGGCTTCTGAGAGATTTCACATGGGAGGAGAGGGTAAGGCTTCAGTTTCTGTGCTTTCTCATAAGCATGCCTCCGATTCTTATAGTAGATAATATAAAAAGCATAAGCAACCTTGATTTTCTCAAGGATATTAAGGGCTACATAGACAGCATAAAGGAGAATGGAATAGTGCTTCTCGGCTGTGCGGACAACACGGTATCGGTATTTTTGAGCGATGAGGAAGTTGCGGTTGTCGATGGTTCTATACAGGGAGGAAGATAAATGCGTCAGAGGATAATGTATCAGTTCCTTCTTGAGGCGGACAATGAGGCCGGAAGAGTTAAAAATTTACTACATATAAAACAAAAGCAGTCGGACAAGGCTGTGGACAGCGGCAAGGTCAGTGCACATTCGATAGTGTGTGCGGCGGCAAAGGTCGTGCTTGCAATTTTATATAAGGTTATATATGTGCTTCTTTTTATGTATGTTCCTTATAAGCTTTTGTCAAAAATAAGTGTGGCGGAGGGCTTTCAGCTCAGACAGTCGATAGTGTATTTTACATGCTTTTTAAGCTGTATATGCGGCTCACTCATCAACTCGGGAATGTTTGATGTGGATGAGGATGCGCACGCGCTTTTAGCCACTATGCAGGTTGAGCCGTCGCTGTTTTTTAAGGAGAGAATAGTATATAAGCTTGTCATGGATGCGGTGGGCTTTCTGCTTGCATTTACCATAATTGGAATTGATTTTGGACATGCCTTTTATCTTATGATATGGGTTCTGATTTCGAGACAGCTCGGTGAGTTTATCAATCTGTATGTTTTCAGATACACGGGAAGAATAATTAACGAGATTCCCGTGGTTACCATAGTCATAATGGGAACCTGTGTGTTCATGGCGTATGGACTTCCGTTCCTGAGAAACAGGGTGGTTGACCTTACGGGCTATGTCTACAATTATATATGGCTTCTTGCCGGACTTGTAATCGCGGCTGTGGTTTTGTATGAGCTTTTCAGCTACGATGGGTATCCTTACATCGCCAAGAGCTACATCGCGCGCATGAAGGAAAAAAGCAGAAGAGAGCAGTATGATGAGAAGGAGTACGGGGAGCTTGCCATGGGTGAGTACTCAGCGGACGGCTATTTCAAGGAGTTTGACAAGGATAAGAGCAGAGGACTTGAGTATATACATAAAATATTTTTCTCGAGAAATATCGATTATGTGAGAAGCCTCATGATGGTGAGGAGCATCCTCATTGTCGTTGCAGCCGTCGTCGGAGTGGTGCTGTGCAGGATGTCACCTGAGAGCACTAGGGACATTGTATGGTCGGTACTCTGCGGAGCACTTCCGATTATGGTGTTTATCATGTACTGCCTGTCCGTCACGCCGAAGCTCTGCAAGCTCATGTTCTGCTACATGGACCTTGATATGCTTGATTCAAACGCCTACAGAAGCAGAAGGTATAACTTCAAAAATTACATGGTGAGACTTAAACTGCTGGTTATATGTGAGCTTATTCAGGCGGTCGTGATGTGCGTGTCCTTCGTAGCGGTTGCGGCGGCTACGGGAAATATGTCGCAGATATATAAGCTCATTCCCGTATGTATCGGAATAATCATGCTGTCGGTGTTCTATGCGATATTCAATCTGCTTGTGTATTACATGTGCCAGCCTTATACCAGACAGTTAAAGGCGAAGGGCTACACCTTCTACGCCGCACACGCGGGAATGCTCGCGATATGCTACGGCTGTGTGTACATAAGCTGTGATGCGGTCGTATTCGACATCGCATTGGCACTTGTCCTCGCCATGATGTTGAGTGGAGCGGCAACGCTTGTGTTCAGTTTTTCCAACAAAACCTTTAAGGTAAAATGACGCAAAAATATATATTTTTTAAAAAAATAAAAAAATTTAAAAAAGTTGTTGACATTTGTTTGTCGGGGTGTTATATTATCTAAGCAAGCTAATCAACGGCAAGCAAACAAAACAACTTATGGGGTCTTAGCTCAGCTGGGAGAGCATCTGCCTTACAAGCAGAGGGTCATAGGTTCGAGCCCTATAGGCCCCATACATTATCAATTTAATATGGCGAGATAGCTCAGTTGGCTAGAGCACATGGTTCATACCCATGGTGTCGGGGGTTCAAATCCCTCTCTCGCTACGATTTTAAAAGACTAGATTTTCTAGTCTTTTTTTGATTTTTCTATTGACATATACACCGTTTAGGGTGTATAATACATACATAAGATAAAGAAAGGAAGTCCAAAGGACTAAGGTACAAAACAATGATAAATAATCTTAACGAAATCAAAACAGCATCAGACGCAGAATTAACCACAAGCATAATAGCTTATTCAGACCAAATCGAAATACACAGCATTAAATTCACTGAAAAAGATAGAATAATACTCGCTAATATGCTGGAAGAAGCGACAAACAGATTAATTAAAAATTCTATCGAACCTACAAGCTACGATCCGGAAGAAACCATTCCATCATTAAAACTTGCCGATAAAATATTAAATGGACTTAAATAATAAAAGGGAGAGCAAAACGCTCTCCCAGTCACCGAACAAAAATATCATACCAAGCTATTAAATCCGGTACATTGAATATAACACAACAATGAGGGAATTACAATGATAATATATTTAAACATCCTTGACAAACTCAAAGCAGCCGGATACACCACATATAAGCTCCGAAAAGAAAAACTGATTCCGGAATCAACACTAACGAAGCTACGTAACGGGCAACCTGTTACAACAGAAGCACTAAATACTATCTGCAATCTTACAGGATTAAAGATAGACCAAATTATAGAACACCGTCCAGACTAGGGCGGTGTTTTGCCTTTTATATACTTAAGTAATAAATCAATATACTTAAGTATATTCCGACCTTCACCGAACCTACCATGTGACGCGGTATCTCTCTAGCTGCGTACCGTGCGTGTGCGGTCAGCCCCCATCGCCTACCTGCTTAACAGATGCCGAGGTAAATTACATTTCACAGCCACTACTTAAAGTTTCCGAGTGCCGGCTGTAAGTTGACACGTCTATGACCATTGTGCATAACCTACGAGCGACCAAGATACACGGGCGAGCAGCTCATGGACAAAACCATGGACAGCTCATTGATAAGTGTGCCGAGGTTATGACACAATGAAGGACATAGAGCACTTATCAACAACCTGACCACAGTTTTGACCACAAGCTTAGCTCTTGTGTATCTAGGACGCGCGCAGGTTACACACAAAGCTCACAGATAACATATTTTCAGGCTTGAGTGCTAGAGCCTACTACGGCTGACCACCTACGTTTGACACATACACGGACAGCACAGAGAGATGTTTTTTGTCGCGAAGGTCATGCAACCGCGACACGACAACGACACGGGCAACATGCGGTAAAACAAGGCTTTCGAGACATTTTGGATATGTATTCTCAGACCACCTATTAGAAGAGGGTGGTCATTTTTGCGATTTTTGAGGGTGAAAACACGGAGGGGATAGCCTTTCGCCCAGGTTTGCCGCCGGGGGAACCCCGGCGGGCAAACCCTAAAATGAACAGCCTTAGATGCCTCGGAAGGCTGTTGCCCCTCGGCATCTGTTAAGCAGGCGATGGGGGCCGACCGCACACGCACGGGTTGGCAGACGATAGAACCGCTTACACATCCACGGTCAGAACATACACACAGCAGCACAGGCAGCATACTCACCCCGGCAGTTATAATAAAGCATATACACCGATAAGAATTCCGGACAAAGAAAAAGCCTGAAAGCTGCATACACAGTTTTCAGGCATAAAAAGGCTGCACTCCTTGTTTCGAAATGTATCATCGTTACATACAAAATTGCGACGTCGCAACTTTGTACACGATTATGATACATTTTACTACACAGATGCAACCTTTTATTCAGTCATTTGATTCGCGGAAAACCATAACATTATTAACGGAATCGAAGCCAAGGAAATCAAATGGAACACCATCAATCAATTTTTGACATAAAACAGCCGGGCTGAGTATGCTGCCTGTGCTGCTGTAAAAGGCAAAACCCACAGCCGGATG
>UQZF01000102.1 GCA_900545455.1 uncultured Eubacteriales bacterium | reverse complement strand
CCATAACCTCTTGATTAACGGCTTTCCCGCTTCTATCTGTTTAGTCAACATTTTAAAATGCCTGCTATGTCTGACCATCGGCAAAAGAACGGCATTGGGAAGATGCTTCTCGTCGCACACATACAACGCAATTCCCTGCTTTGCAAACTCCTGAAGCATATATGCGGATATTGTAACAGCCTGATTCTCTATAAGGACACAGTTGACATCCTCAAGCGGAAAAGTTATGCCCTTGTCACCTATCACCAACTGCTCATTTTTTATATGCAGCCCTATCGAGCTGTCAATTTTTATGTTGCGAAATCCCATATATGCCTCCCAATTTTTCGTATCAATTAAATGTCATACGCTTTTCTTTGTGGACAAATGAAATATTTCCTAAAACATCTACCTGACATTTTTCTAATCTTTTCAATCCTTGAATACCTATTCCTCTGAATGTAGCGCTACTATCATGGTATTTTCCTGCAATACTTGCTTTACTTACATCTGCACCTGTATAATAGGCATACATTTTTTTATCCAATTTTATATTATCATCTACGTCTTTAACAGGAACTCCCTTCTCACTCTCAATATAGATCAAATCCCTCGAATAGAGACTGAAAATGAAGTTCTTCTCATCCATCTCGCGCCACTCAGATGGCATTTTCGCAGCCGTTGCCGCACGGTTAGGCAGTTTCTTCTTCACAACATCTGCGGTATAGATAGGGACAAAATAGTATTTCTTTTTGCCTTTGCTTTCCTCACAGAACACATCAATTCGCACCATCTCGCCATTTGCTGCAATGCCATGTCCGTTTCTCACAATGACTCCCGATGTCTGCTTTTCAAATACCTTGATTTTCTTGACAATCGGTCCCTGAGTGCCATCTGCCTTCGGCTTGTAAAACGGCTCTGCAAATGCTTCCTTAGGGTTGTTATTATACTTTTTAAGTCTGTTTACCATGGCGTTGTAAAGCAGTCTGTCACTGTCAGGATTGAAAAACTCAGCAATTTCATCATTTTTATCAAGCTTTATGTCCTGAATAGACTTTTTATAAACAACATATCCCTTTTCTACTCCACATCCTCCGTTTTCATAATACTTAGCCGAACGAATCGTCTCCTCATGTGCCTGTCCGCTGACCTTATGATTAGGCATCCTTGAAACAAAAATTCCGTCAAGTACGCCTCTGCGTCCCGGTCTGCCCTTTACAAACATCCATTCAGGATAGTTAAGCCATCTGTCCACGTCCCGATGTGACATGATAAACTCTCTCGGTGTCATACCGTCAATCATGCTCTCTCCGATTCCATGATACCTTGACATACGGATGTCCAGCTCGTCTCTGAAATGCTCCCACGGCATCGGCACTTTTACGCCAAATTTCTCATCCCACTCCTCCCGCGAAAAGTTATCGCGATTCAGAATCTCTCCTGTCTCCTCATCAACAAACCTGAATCCTCTTGAATATCGCAGCTCCCTTCCCTTGGAATAACGTGATATTCTGTTAATCATTCCATCCGTCGCACAAGCTATAACAACGGCATCCTGCGCGTGGTGTGTGTCCGTGCGTCTGTCCTTGCTCTCAAGTCCCCATCTCTTGCTTAGATAATGAGTTATTGAACCGTTCACAGCCATTACCTGCTTCTTTCGCTCTTTACCCATATTAAGGTACGGCTTTAGGACAAGGTTCTGTCGTATCAGATTGTACATCACTCTTGTAATATACTTTGTGTCGGTTAGATTTCTCTCCTTAAACTCCGCCTTTTCATCGTCTGTAATCTGTTTTTTGAGTAATTTTAAGCGCTTTTTAAAGTCTTTAACCGTATTTTCCACTCTTACCACATATTCATTCCATGCGTTCTCGTCATTCTGTGACATAAAATATTCATACGGTGTTCTGTTTCCCTTCTGCCTGTTCTCAGAAGCTTTTACAAGAACCTTATTGCGGTACGAATCATCAAATGTAATGCTGTACGGCAGAATATGGTCAACATCATATCCGCCCGAATTTGAAAAAAGATCATTTATATCAATCTTATCTCCCGAATAGAGACATACTCCTCCCTGCTCCTCCCAGAGACGGAATTTTACTATATCCTGCCCCGTAGGGTTTAACTTGTACTCCCTTATTCGCTGTAAAACCTTGTCATTTTCATGTTCCCGCGACTCCATTTCAGTCTTGAGTTTTCGTCTTTCGTCAAAATCTTTTGACATCTCTCTTGCGAGCTCAATATTTACCGCCTGCGGACTGCCATATTCGAGTATAATCGCATTTATAACCTTGATGGTCTGGGAAACCGCACGTCGAACAACCGGATTGGTAATATCATTCACGGTATCTGTTATATTCTTTCCCTTTAGCAAAACGGTCTTTTCTGCGCTGTTTTCAGCCTTAAAATCATATCCCGCCAATTCACAAGCCTTGTCATAGGTCTTTCCTTCAAGCAAAAACGGTATAATCTTTTTCATCGCATTGAGTGAAAGATTCTGGAATTTACTCGGTGACAACTCAAGTAAAGCCCTATAGCATTCCTTCTCAATACCCATCTCAGCAAATCTTTTTATCCTGCTGTCATCGTTTTTATAGAGCGTTAAAACCGTCGCTATATCGTCATATTGCTTTGCTTTTTCAGGAGGCAGTTGTTCCGACGTTATATCGTCATTGAGAGCCTTGCTAATTTTATGGTAATTCTCCAATTTGACAAACTCTGCCTCCTCCGGAGACTTTTTACTTCCCGCCTTAGGACTATAGTTGAGATTATAAAATTTCTCGTCCTCCGCAAGCCCTATAGCCTTGCGCACCGCCGCATATTTTACCTTCTGCTGTTTATGTATCAGTGAAATGATACTGCGTCGTTCATCGTCGGTTAAAAATCTTGTACCTCCGTCGGCACTGACAATCTTGGTATGATTTATCTTTTCCAACGCCACAAATAATTCCGAGGTATATGCCGCCTTTGCCGCACGCTTTTCCCCATTTTTTCCCTCGAATGTACACAAGCCCACTCTGTCCTCGAATCCTTCCATGGCATAAGGGCTTGGAGCTGCCGGTCCCATGTCAAATGAACGCTGACTCAGCATAATATTAATATATGCTTTCTCAAGCTCCTCCGTTGCACTACTGTTTCCAAGTGCTCTCTGGGACTTGAAAATCTGTTCAACCTCATCAGCGAGCATATCTCTCAACACTGTATGCTTGTAGTCCCCTGCCTTGTTGCGCGGAGTAAGCAAGTATCCGTTGTCACTCCATGGACAGTCGGTGCGGAATTTTTCATCAAGATAAATCATTTCTCCTACGGTTCTGTAGCCCTTTTCCTGCATGAGCGACTTGTTGGCACTTACACTCTTCTTAACCTCGCCCGTGTCGGAATCCGCCCCGTCAGCCGCTTTGCTGGTAGACTTATATCCTCTGTGCTTCGCTATATGCAGCAATACCTGTGCCAGCTCATCATTTGAGAGCTTTCTGTCAAGCCCCTCGTATCTTAGGCGGTAGACATCAGGAAGCCCTGCCTTTTCATAACGCGCTTCAAACTCATCGATATTTATAAGCCCTTCTGCCTCAAAAAGCTTCTTGATGCGCAAAACTCTGTCCCTGCGCCTTCTTATTCTCCTTCTTGCCGAACGTGCCTCACGCCGTGGCAACGCAAGGGACGCTCCTGTCTTAGGCTGCTCGGCAGTGTCAAAAATTCTCACTCCCAAGTCAATAATTCTGAACGGTTCGTCGTGGCTGTCATTCTCGAGCACAGCCCAGCCAACTGACGCAATACCGATGTCCAAACCGATTCTGTAGTTTAAATCCGTCGGCTTCGGCACCTCTGCTTTTCTGTTTAACATTTCCTCCATAAATAAGTCCTTTCCTCCAAAACCTTTTTACCAAGCAATCAATTACTTTCTCTGCATACACAGCCGTCATATTTTAAGGGATTGGATGTTATTATTTTCTTCGCCTTAATAATAATTTCTTTTTAAAATAGATAATCCCACCTAAAGTATTCACTTTAGATGGGATTAGAGCTTTGAGGTACACCGCTGAAAGCGGGACCTTATTGTTGTAACCGTATATCGCTTGGTACAATATAACGTATTTTTATTATATTACACACATCTAAAAAAGTAAAGCATATTTTCTATTTTTTGCCAATTATTTACCGTTCATCCTTTGGCTCAAATCTCTCATAGAGTGCCATGAGATTTGCTGTCCGCTCGTCGTAGAATCTGTCCTCGGAATCAGGAGTGCGCATGATTAGTCTCTCATAGAGCTCCTCCACTCCGCCACGCACATAGTCATTAAAGGTCTCCAAAAGGCGGTCATACTCCTCCTTACTCTGCGCACCTCTAAATGCCTCACGCACTCTCTCCTCGTCGGAGCTTCCCGAAGCGGAATCAAGCATTATCATCATCTGCATTATAAAATCCAAATCTTCCTTGGCGTTAATCATCTGCTCGGGAAATATGCTCTTGGTTTCCACGGGCGAATAGTCCTCGGGTGCCTTTCTGTCAAGCCTGATTCCTATTACAGCCGCAAAAATATAGACATCTATAACTCTCTTAAAAAACGTGTGCTCATAGTCGTTTGCGACACAAAGCTCATTTACCATCCTTGAATGTTTTCCCTTGAACTCAAACTGCTTTTTAAAAAACTCAAAATCCGCCATTAAGCCCTCTCCACCTTTCTGATTGATGCGAAGCTCTCGTCAGGTCTTTTATCAATCGAGTACTCGGCTCCGACATACTTATCAAGTCCCGTGTATGCCCAGTCCTTTCGGAGCATGAACACTATAACCTGCTCCGAAACCTCGGGAAGCACATTCGCCACAAGCGAAATATTCTCCTCGCCAAGCTTAGAGAAAGGTCCGTCAAGCACGATAGGCAGAGTGTCATTGGCAGACTCATCGCCTCCCGCACTCTCAATGCTCTCAAGCCTTTTCCTGCGGCTGTAGTCCATTATGGTGACGATAAAAGCAAAGTTTCTCGCAACCTTCTCGCCCTCGGACAGATTTTTCTCCTCCTTATATCCGACATCGGTCTTGTAACACATCTGTATTTCATAGTCCTCAGACAGTTGAATCCTCTTGTCCTTTGCGTTGAACATCTTTGAAAAATTCGCCTGTATCTCCTGATTGAGCTCACAAAATATTTTTTTCTCCCTATCTGAAAAATCCGAACTCAATTTGTCATAGACTGCCTCCGCAAGAGCAAGTCGCTGCCTCCACTTTTCATTTTCGGCATTCTTAGCCTCCTGATTTCTCATTTGAAGCTCAATGTTTTCTATCTTGTCCTTAAGTGAAACTATGATTCCCTTTATCTCGCCCTTTCTCTCGACAGCTTTGCTCTCCTCATCCCTGTAATGCTTAAGCTCTGCTCTCTTTTGCGCGAAATCGACATTCTCACTCATTTGATTTTCCATCTTCTGAAGCTGAATGCAGGTCTCATCATAATCTCTTGCGCTGTCATCCACCCGTGCGGCATTCTGCTCAATTTCATTCTCGCATCGGCACCAGCGGTTGGCGGTCTTTTCAAACTCTCCGAGGAGCGAGCCCATGTCTGCCGGCGGAAGATAATTTCTCTGCTCGAGCAGACATTCAAGTGCGTAGGAGCCCTCCGTCACTGGCGTTCCACAGATGCAGCGTCCGCTCCGTATTATGTAATCGATGCTCGCCTGTCTCATGTGCGGTATGTCGCGCCTCTCACCGTTAACAGCTTTGACCATCCTAAGACACACCTCAATAAGCGGAATGGCAAATCTTCTATAAGCTTTTGAGTTGTATTCCGTGACAAATGTCCTGAAATCCGCAATATATCTCTCGCCCTGTGCCCTCAGGGTTCTTTGTAACTGCCTGTATGCCGCCTGAAGCTGTTCGGTGTTCTTGTTTTCCTCAAGGTAGCTTTCAATCTCCTCGCATTTTTTGTTGTAACGTCTTATATCCGCTTCAAGGCTCTCTATCTGTTTTCGGTATTTCTCTATTTCGTGCTCCGTCCTTGCCAACTCCTGCCCAAAATCATCGTACATATTTCCCTTGCCCTGAATGTTACTCTTGAACTTTTTGATAACGGAGTTGGCACCCATATCCTTGAGATGGAACATCGCCGCCTTGTAGGAGGATAAGCCCGTGAGAATATGCACTGATTCCTTGATGTTCTCGCGCACTCCGTTTACCGAGAAATCGCTCCATCTCTCACCGTCAAAAAGGAAATAATGCGAGAGATTTTTCGGAAAAAGTTCGTTTATAAGCTCATTTATTTTGTTGTAATTTACGCCCGCCTCAACCTCTGTTCTTGAGTCCGGGCTGTCCACATCCGCAGCGTACATTTTTAACGTCTTAAACGATTCGCGGGCAATAAACTTCGGGTACACTCTCATGTACTCCGCCTCGCGGTGGATCGTATACAGCTTTTCATTGTCAAGCGCGGTAATCTCGACAAACACAGTGGCTCTCCCGTTCGCATCGAGCTTTGCCAAAACATCGTTGTTTAAAAGCTCGTAGTCGCTCTCCTTCTTTCCCCGCTCAACCATGATTGCCCCATACAGACACCAGCGGAACGCCTGAGCTATGGTCGTCTTTCCCACAGTGTTGTCGCCGAGTATAACCGTGACATTATGCTCGTCGTCGCAACTGAAATTTATCTCATTCACACCCTTGTAACGCATAAAATTTTTCATTTTAAGTGTCTTAAACTTCATTCGTACCTTCCCATCCTCCCAATCACATGCCGATTCTCGATGCTTCCACTATAATGTGCTTGATTTCCTCCACCATCTTCTGATCCGTCATTGCCTTGCTTCTAAGGTTCTTACGCTCAAGGTGAAGTATTTCAAGCATGGCTGTTTTTATCTGCCTTTCGTCTGTTTTCTGCATGGTGTTACCTCCTTCAACATTAATGTTCCGATACCTCTACTTTGTCATCATCAAACCTTTTGTTCAAAAGCGCCTTAAAATAACAGATAAGTCTCCTCTTTCTCCTGCTGAAAAACTCCTCATTCGGTGTCCTGTAATTTCCACCGTCGATGTTCTTATCAGTGCCGCACTCGTCGTCATCGAAAAGCTCGTGAATTTCTTTTACAAGCCAATGACCTCCTGCCATTTCGTCATAAACCTTGAGCGCAGTCTGTAACGGCATCGTGCTCTTGTCGTTGTTGCTGTCAGCGTCCATAATCATAAAATTACCGAGGCTGTCCGTATATGTCTCCCTCGGCAGCTTAGACGATGGCTCGAAATATTTTTCCACGGCAATTGTGTCCATCTTGTCGGGCTCTAAATGGTCAAGCTGTATATTGTCAGTCTTAAAATTAGTTCCTGTCTTGTTAAATATGAGTGTGTTTTCAAGCTTGTTGGAGTTAAACAGATTGATGAACAGCACCTTAACCTTCAACTGCGAATTTTCATTACCATACTTCCACGCATTAATCCATCTTCTGAATTCCTCATTCAGTGCATCCATTTGCTGAGTTTCCACTCTGAGGACATAATCCGAATGCGATACATCAACTCTCGCAATATAGTCCTTTGCTATGCTTCTCGGCTTGTCCGAGTTCTGTGCAAGCAGCGCAAAACGCCATAAATCATACGCAACCCGATGAATCTGCTCATACTCGATATTGCTGTTTGTGCTGTCATTCTTTATTCCCTGCACATATCCTCTGAATACCTTGACATAGCCATCCGTTCCCAATTCGTCCAGCTTATGCTTCTCCAAAAATTTCTTTATGATAATGTTGGTGACTGCCGGTATAACGCCATACAGCTTCAGCGCATTGAATAGATTCAGAGCTTTATATGTAATGGATTTTGCATTCTCCCTCTCAGCTTTTATTACATTCTCAGCCTTTTTCTGATATTTAAAATCAAACTCATCCAAAATTATGCTGAACATCTCATAAATACAGATGTCATTGAGCAGTGAATTTCCATCGTAATGCTGTTTTTTGTTCAGATATTCCTTCTCTATGGTTTCCCTGTATTTTTCATTGTCATTGTATTTTAGTCTGCCATCCGCCGTAAAATATTGTGCCGCAAGGTATGAAATAAGCTTTGACTGCTCCTTTTTTCCCGTCACATCGCTGAATATTTTTCCCCATTTTGTATCTGCCTTCTCAATGTACTCATCCGTACTCTCGTCATCCTCATTCTTTTTACAGTAATACTTGTAAAAAAGATTCTTAATTAACTCCAAATCCTCAACAGGAAAATTTCTGTCATTTAGAACCTCGAACAATGTGTAGGCATCCTTCTCCCTTCCAGTCACAACGACACAGAAATTGATGTTTTCCAATATTTTTTTCATGACATTTTCGAGCGTTACAATATGCTCCACAGGCTTCTCATCTCCCGTTATATATGTGCCTACAAGCTTATCATAAATAACACTCATAGCATTCATATACTGCACCGTCACTGCACTCTTAGACGCAGAATTTTTATCGAACGAGAGCACCTCAAAGCGTGGATTACTGTCCCCCTGCATAAGTATGACAACCCTGCTCAACGCCTCTTTAAGCTGTTCATTATAGCTGCTTCTGCTGTACTTTAGAGTCAGCTCCACACCTGACAGAAATTTTTTGTCCGCCATAAAGCTCTCTTTTTTATAGTTTTCTATACTCGTAAAATTTCTCTCGGGCAGACACATCTCCTTCTCATAATACTCGAGCAGCTCATCCCATATTCTTTCCTTCTCACCGCTTCCGCCCTCATCGCTCTGCTCCTCAATTCTACCTGTAAAAGCTTCAACCTTTTTTCCAATTTCACTTAATTTTTCAATCCTGTCTTTATCAAAAAGATTTACTGCCGCGCTTATCATTTCATTGAACTCTGTAATAAGCTTTGACATTCTTTTTGTCTTTATTAGCAGCTCGATATGCCCCCTGATAAGTATAAATCTCAGATAATTCATTAAAAAAAGTGTAGTTATTCTCTGCTGACCGTCAACGACCTCGAACCTTCCATTCTCCCCCTTGACCATGACGACGGTGCCCGCAAAATATCCCTCCTTCTCATCATCGCTCTCATCATTCTCATAAAAATCATCAATCAGCTTGTCAATTCTTATTTTGTCCCACTTGTAAGGTCTCTGATAATACGGAATATTCACGTTGAGCGGTACATTTTCATTGTTACTTCCCTTGTTCTCCAAATTACACAGCTTATTGATATTTCTGATTTCCGCAAACTCTAAATTCATTTTCCCATCCTCCTAAATCTCTCCCAATGCCCTGACCAGCGCATCCGCATCATCGAAGCCTGTGAACATGCTGATGCTCGCCCTGACAACTCCGAGGTATTCTCTGTCGTCCAGATATTCATGTACAAGCGGCGCACAGTGGTAGCCCGTGCGAACCGCGATATTGTAATCCTCGTCAAGAATCATTCCGATGTCGGATGCCTTATAGCCCGCGAGGTTGAAAGCTATGATTCCGACGTGTGACTTCTCAGGAGGAAGGTACAGCTTAATTCCATGTATATTTTTCATGCTATGCACAAGATACTCCGTGAGCTTTTTTTCGTGTTCGAGGCGGTGCCCTATCTCATCCGCCGTGAGCTCCCTTACTGCGGCGAGGAGCCCTGCTGCCGCCACGACATTCGGGCTTGCGGGCTCATAG
>UQZF01000101.1 GCA_900545455.1 uncultured Eubacteriales bacterium | reverse complement strand
ACGATGCTCACAAGCTCGGATGCAACCTGCTTTCCGAGGTTAGGACCCGCAACAGAGCCGCCGATTACAAGGTCAGCCTCAACCGTATGTCCCACAGCCTCGTGTGCTATCATTCCCGCAACATCCGAATCGAGAATTACGGTCTTGACTCCCGCCTCGGCGTACACGCCCTCCGACTTATCACAAAGCCTGTTGTATACACTGTCAATCTTAGCGTATACCTCGGACAAATCCTTGAAGTTATCGTCTGCATGTCCGAAGCCTCCGACCAAATCCATAAGCTCAAGAGGCTGTCCGTCCTTTGACTCCATATTGAGCACAAAATACAGGGCGCATCTCGGATAAGCCACATGACCGTCCGCAGCATCGGAGGTGCAGATTACCTTCTCCATCGTGTCCTCTCTATAGACAACGGTTCTGCTCGTGAGTTTCGGATACTTGTTTACTATGTAATCGTCCACCTGCTTGCAGAGGTCTACAAGCCGCTTCTGCTCAAAGTCGATGATGAATCTCTTTGACCGGGCATAAGCACCCGCATTTTTGTAAGGTGAAAGCGCCGCCTTCTTATTCTCCGTGTACTTATAAAGATAATGTGCGTTCTCCGTAGCTGCCTTTAAAACCATCTCCGCCGCCTCAGGTGTATACTCAGCCATCGACGCGAAACCGCTCACTCCGTTTTTGTAGACCTTTGCACACACGCCGCTGCTCTCCGAGCGCTCATTCACAACAAGATTTCCCTGCTTAATCACAATTCTTCTTACTCTGTTTTCCTGCCCGCGCAGCACGCTCTGCATACCTGTCTCAAACAAACCCTTTTTTCCTTTTAAGATGTCCTCTAACATGTACTGCCTCCTTATATTGTCGAACGCGTAACGTGTCCGAATTTATACTCTGAATTTTACATTGTAATTCTTAAAAAAGTAAAGCAAACATACGTTGCAATTGCGCAACTCATGCCGTGTTTACGGGATTTTCTTCCCAAATACGGCATTTCCTTGATTACATCACATTTTTAACCGTCTCTGTGAGTGTAGCCATATCACACACGTTGAACACCCTGACATCAGTTAAGGTTCTCTTTACAAGACCTGAGAGAGTTGTTCCCGCTCCGACCTCGATAAATGTGTCAACTCCGTTGGCTGCCATGTCGCGAACGAGCTTCTCCCAACGCACGCTGTTGGATGCCTGCTTAGAAACCGTATCAATAATCTCAGCCTTCCCTGAAGGATATGCCTCACCTGTAAGATTAGAGTACAGTGTTAATTCAGGTGCCGACACCTTCATATCGTTAAGCTTCTCTGCAAGTGCCTGTGTTGCCTCAGCCATAAATGGTGTATGGAATGCACCGCTCACTGCAAGCTTAACCGCTCTTCCGCCTGCTGCCTTTATGGCATCGACAAACGCGTCAAGCTCCTCAACCGCTCCTGCGCATGAGAGCTGTCCCGGACAGTTGTAGTTGACCGGATACACGTTCTTAAATCCCGCACATACTTCCTCGACCTTCGCATTGTCAAGCTTCAATGCCGCAACCATTGAGCCCGGATGCTTAGCCGCACACTCCGACATCTTCTCGCCTCTTAATGTGACAAGCTTAAATGCGTCCTCGTCCGAGAGCACGCCCGCAAATGCGAGTGCCGGAATCTCTCCGAGTGAGAAGCCTGCCGCCATGTCAGCCTTTACGCCCGCTGCCTCTAACGCTCTCGCGCACGCGAGGTCCGTAAGGAAAAGACACGGCTGTGTGTTCTCTGTCTGTGTGAGTGCCTCGCCCGGTCCCTCAAAGCACATTGCCTCCGTGCCCGGTCTTAAAGCCTCACCCATATCGAATACTGCCTTTGCGGCAGCGTTGTTGTCATATAAATCCTTGCCCATGCCGACCGACTGGGCACCCTGTCCTGCGAACAAAAATGCGATTTTACCCATCTTTCTTCCTCCTAACCTATTAAAGAATCCCGTGTCAAAACATGTCTCCATAATCTATGAGTGTATAAAGCGTTATATTAATACATATCGACTCCGTTGTCCAAAGCAAGTTGTTTCTAAGGTCTCTGATTAAATTATACGCAGCTCTCGCCACCGTTGCAAAATCAGCCTTCCATGGCTGTTTGCAACTCAGCCGGCATCCATGCCGACTGTGGCTTGACACACGACAGAGACCTAAGAACAACTAAGCTTCTCCCAAAAGTCGCGATATGTATTAATATAACACTTTATACACATTTTTGTTTTTGCCTATGCTTTAACACCTAACTATCATGAATCCATTATGACTAATCAAGCCTCTTACTTTTTTTACAACCTTCCGCGCAATCCCGGTATCTCACAAACTACATGTAAAAATATGCGCCGCCATCGACTCGCCGTGCATAGAGCGCTTATATTTATGCGCGGCACGACTTTTGGAAGAAGTATAGATATTCTTAAAACTCTGTTCACTGCATAGCCAAAGCCGACAAGGATGTCGGCTTAGATGCCACAGCTCATGGATGAGCGTTTGGCATCGATGGCGGCAGAAGAAACAATCTTTTTCAGAGTTTTTAGAATATCTTAACTTCGGACAACGGAGCTGATGCGTATAAATATAACGCTCCCATGCTCTCAAGCCTCGCGCGCATATTTTTACACGTCATACTGTCCTGTTAGTTGTACACGCTCTCCTTCGGCACCGCGGTGAACACCATCGAGCCCTTAGCGCGAACCTCGCCGTCCACTAAGACCTTGGCGTCAAAGTAGGCGAGCGTTCCGCCGCTCTTTGTCTTGTTGACCGTGATGTCGAGCACGTCGCCCGGAATTACCGGCTTGACGAACTTGAAGTTGTCAACCTTTAAAAGAACGTAGAGCATGTCGTCGTTCACACCGTCGTCCTCGATAACAAGCGAGCAGAGCTGTGCGCAGCTCTCAATGATGAGCACGCCCGGCATTATCGGTGCGTCAGGGAAATGTCCCATAAAGTAAGGCTCATTTATACATACATTCTTGGTTCCTCTTGCGGACTCGCCCGGAGTCAGCTTGAGAACCTTCTCTATCATCTGAAACGGCGGTCTCTGGCGGAGACGCTTGTTGACTTCCATAATGTTCATCATAAGCTCAATCCTCCGTCAAGCACGATTGCCTGTCCCGTGATGTAGCTTGCGTCATCGCTGCATAAGAATGACACAAGACCTGCAACCTCATCGACATCCGCGAAGCGTCCGAGAGGAACTTCCTTTAAGTATTCCTTCTTCTTGTCCTCAGGGAGCTGCTCAACCATCTCCGTCTGCACGAAGCCCGGGCATACGGCGTTCACACGAATCTTCTTTCTTGCGAGCTCCTTTGCCATCGTCTGTGTCATCGAGTTGACCGCACCCTTGGTTGCACTGTATACGGACTGTCCCGCAAGTGCCATCTTGGAGCTTACCGATGACATATTAACGATAACGCCTGATTTCTGGCTGAACATCTTGAGTGCCGCCTGCTGTGCGCAGTAGAAATATCCTTTTATGTTGAGGTCAAGGCACTTGTCAAGATTCTCAGGTGTGAGCATGAGAAGGTACTCGTCGCGGACAATACCCGCATTGTTTACGAGCACATCCACACGTCCGTATGTGTCGGACACGAACTTGAACATCTCCTTAACCTGATTAAGGTCTGACACGTCAGCCTTGTATGCAACCGCATCACCGCCCGCTGCCTTAATCTCCTCGACAGCCTTTGCCGCCTCGGCATCGGAGTGGCTGTAAT
The DNA here is from genome assembly GCA_900545455.1 of uncultured Eubacteriales bacterium. GTDB lineage: Bacteria > Bacillota > Clostridia > Lachnospirales > Lachnospiraceae > CAG-882. Next base: position 5,955 of record UQZF01000101.1, on the reverse strand, counting down.
TTACAACCACTGTCATGCCGTCCTTTGCAAGGCGGAGTGCGCATGCACGTCCGATTCCCTTTGAAGCTCCTGTTACAACTGCAATCTTACCCATCATGGCACCTCTTTTCGTAATTTATCTCTTAATAATCACTGCACAGTATGAACCGCCGACACCGTAGGATGTGACAAGCACATTTTTGAGTGTCTTTGTGTCAACCGTCGTCTTAACCATCTTGTCTGCCTGAAGCTTGTATGCTCTTCCTGCAACCTCATACTTATCTGAGAGCATGAGTGCTGCGTGGGCTGCCGAGAGTGCTGCGGATGCCGCACGTCCCTCACCCGTCGTATCCTTAACGGTAAATACAGGAAGGCTTGCGAATCTCTCGCCAAAGAGCTTCCTGTAAGCGTCGAGCTCAAGGCTGTCCGTGTCAGCGTCACCGTTGCCGAAGCCGACAATGGCATCTATCTCATCAAGCTTCATGCCTGCATCCTCCGCTGCAAATCTTACAGCATCGAGGAGTGCGTCCTCTGAGCCGTCAAGCTTGCCGAATGCAACTGCCTTGTGAGCCATTCCGTAGCCTGCAACCTCTGCGTATACCTTGGCATCTCTCTCCTTTGCGCTGCTCTCAGTCTCGAGCACAAGTGTTGTGCTTCCGTCTCCGAGAACGTAGCCTGTCATGCCTGAGTATGCTCCGTCAACCTCTGATGCAACCTTGCCGAGCTTGCCGTAAAGCTCTGTCATCGTATCACAGTTCTCATCGGTTCCCGTGGCAAGCATTATCTTATTTTTGCCCTGTCTTAACACCTCAACGCCGTAAGCGATGCTTGAAAGACCTGACTGTGCGCCGTTGGTTACGGTCACATTGTAGCCCTTGATTCCCGAACAGATTGAGAGGTAACCGCCTGCCGCATTGTATACCGTGTTAGGGAACTTGAATGCGCTTCCCGCAATGTTGCCGCCCTCGATAAGATCCTTCTGGAAATGGCAGATCGTCGCAAGAGGGCCTGCTGCCGTACCTACAGCGATACCGATGTCAGGTGCGTTGTCGTCATTTATCGTGAGTGCCGCATCCTGAATTGCGTTCATTCCCGATACTGCCTGTAACTGGCTGAACTTGTCGAGCTTTCTGTAGAATGCCATTTTAAGTCCGCAAGCCGCATAGTCCGTGCTGCCTACGGCTGAGGCAACCGATGTGCTCTCAGGCTTAACGTCGGCGTTGAACTTCTCAACGTAGTTCTCAACTCCGTTGCCGCAAGGTGCAACCACACCGAGACCTGTTATGTATACCTTCTCCTTCTTCTCAGGAAGCTCCACATTTCCTGCATTCTTGCTGAAAATGATGCTTGCGTTGTTTCCGCCGAATGCGAAGGAGTTGCTCATTACGGTGTCGAGCTTCTTTTCCTTTGCCTCGTTAGGTCTGAAATCAATCTTTCCTGCCTTCTCCTTGAGATTCTCGATGTCCTCGTCGGAATATCCCACCGTAGGAGGAACCATGTTCTCAGTGAGTGCCTTTATTGAAAATACAGCCTCGATTGAGCCCGCAGCGCCGAGGCAGTGTCCTACCATAGCCTTGGTTGAGCTCACACTGAGGTTGTCGTTCTTCTCGTCAAAAATTGTATGAAGTGAGAGGAACTCAGCCATGTCGTTCTTAGCCGTTCCCGTTCCGTGTGCGTTGATGTAGCCTATCTCGCTCTCATCGACACCCGATGCCTTCATTCCCCAGCGGATTGCGTTCATCTGTCCCTCGCCGTCCTCTCTCGGAGCGGTGATGTGATGTGCGTCTGAGCTTACGCCCGAGCCGAGAACCTCACAGTAAATCTTTGCTCCTCTTGCGACAGCGTGCTCGTAGGACTCAACGATGAGAACACCCGAGCCCTCGCCGAGAGTGATACCGTCACAGTGGTTGAACGGTGAACATCCGTTGGCTGCAAGCGCATGGAGTGATAAGAAGCCTGCATAAGGCACGGAAGCGAAAGCGTCTGCGCCGCCTGCGATTGCGACATCACACTTGCCTGCTCTGATTAAATCACAGGCATAAGCGATACTAATTGTACCTGCTGCACAAGCATTTGCAATATTCGTGACAATTCCGTCAGCTCCGTAAACATAAGCAACCTCATTTGCGATTGCGGAGATAGGCATCTTGGTAACATCCTCAGCCTTCTCACCGTTTCTGTAGTACTCCTCGACGCTGTTAACACCGCCGACGCAGCTTCCCATGATTACGCTCACGCGGCTGCTCTCTTTATCCGTTATTGTGTAAGCTGCATCCGTGAGGGCTTCCTTTGCCGCCTTCACACACAGCTTGGAGACTCTGTCCATCTCATCTGCATGAGGGCACTCGTCCAATGTATTGTCATGAACCTCTGCTGCAAGTGTTGCGTAGCAGCCTTCGGTGTCAACTGTCTGCGTATTCTTAATTCCCGATACTCCCTTGAGGGCATTATTCCATGTCTCTTCTACACTGTTTCCTATAGCACAGACCATTCCGAGACCTGTGATCACACAACGATTTTTATTCTCTGTCATATTTACCTCCATAACCAAAAACTGTCTATCAGGCGGCGTATACCGCGCCGCCCGACAGACATTCATACTACTTACTTATGCTCTGCTACATACTTTGCAAGGCTTGCTACGTTGTAGAACGGCTCCTTGCCAACGCCTGTCATTGATACGCCGAACTCCTTGTCGATTGCTGCAATCATTTCAAGTGAATCGATGGAATCAAGACCGATTCCGTCTCCGAAGAGAGGTACATCATCTGTTAAAACCTCTGCCTCAATACCAAGGCTGTCAATAAGAAGCTCCTTAATCTTTTCTCTAATCTGCTGCTCGTTCATAGTAATTCTTCCTTTCTCCATCAATAAAATTATTCTTCCGGTGCTTCAGCCGGAGTATTGTTTTCGTGAAGCATATTTTCAAGCTGTCTCTGGCAGCTTGCCGCACCCTCGCGAAGTATCGCGGAAGGTCTTCCTTTTGCATGTACATCAAAAGTATTTACTGAACCCACTGCAACCCTCTGTCGGTGGAACTTGCGGTATCCACCGGAAATTGCAAGCGGAATTACAGGCGCATCCGTGAGTCGTGCAAGCATCAGAAATCCCGGCTGGAACTCTGAGAGCTTACCGTCCTTGGAGAGCTTGCCCTCCGGGAAGATAAGCACCGACTCGCCTCTCTTAATTGCCTCCACTGCCTTATCCATCCAAGAATTATCCATCTCCTTGAGGTTGATTGGAATGTATCTTAAATGAGTAAAGAACACATGAAGGAGCTTTTTGTCATACCACTTCGTCGTCACAAGCACGTTAATCCTGCTCCGCCAGAACACCTGCGGAATAAATGAGCCGTCGTTGTGGCTTGTGTGGTTTGCTATGAGGATGCACGGCTCCTTTAAAAGCTTTTTCACCGATTTATCCTCGTATGTAATCTTCGGCAGGTACAGGATATGCGTTATTCCCGTCCATATAAAGAACGCCGCATGAATAAGTGCTCCAAGGCACCTGTCGCCAAGCTTTGCGAAAAAATTCTTCATGATTCAATAAAGTCCCGTAACTTGTCCATATTTCTTTCCATAAGCTCGTAGCCGTGCTTGTAGAAATCATTGATTTTCTCGACATCATTTTCAAAATGACCGATGCTTCCTATCTCCGGTCTGATTATGAGTGCCTTTCCGTCCTGCTCTAACTCCTCTAAGCGTCGCATCTGCTTGTCATAGTTGTAGCGTCGCTCCACCATGACCTCTGCAACCTTCGGGTAGGTCGAATGATAGCACACATTGAGAAGCAGCTTCATCTTGGAATAATCCGTAGGAGCCTCGCCCGCCTTGCGCGTCTGGACAACGACAACCTTGTCGCAGCCCTTCTCGAGAGCCCTCGCATACGGAATGGAATCAACAATACTTCCATCAAGATATGCCTTATCTCCAATCTTAACCGGTGCACACATAAGAGGCACCGAACATGATGCCTTACAAATCTGCAAAATACTCTCGTTCGTTCCGTCAGCCGAGAGATACTCAGCCTTACCCGTCTCGCAGTTGACTACAACGAACTCGCTCTCGACATCCGACGCAAAAAATCGGGCAAAATCGAGTGGTTCCTTGTCATACGCGAGCATCTGGTCAAGGTCAAGAACCTTGCCGTTGTTTCGGAGTGTCCCGAGCCCGTAATATGCGTCCGCGTTCTCATGTGTTATAACCTTCCTGGTTCTGCCCTCCTGACCTGCGATGAAATTCACCGCGTTGCCTGAGCCCGCAGAGACACCGATAACATAAGGAAATGAAATATGATGTTCCAATAATGAGTCAAGGACACCGGCAGTAAATATTCCTCTGAAAGAGCCGCCCTCTAATACAAGTCCTACCTTGCTCACACCTTCACCTCCGTAGCATGATTAATTGTTTCGTACTTTAACGGACATTTGTTGCTTTTTTCCCAAAATACAGGTATAATTATACCCAAAGCAGGTGACAAGGTCAATGGTCACATTTTTACTCATGTGTTACCTATTTTACAAATCAGCATGAAAGGAGCTCCCATGAACAATCAGGATGTGCGTGTCGTCAAATCAAAAAAGGCTATCCGCGATGCACTGTTTGCCATTCTCGCGTATAAGCCCATCAACAAGATAACGGTCAAGGAAATCGCGGACGAGGCGGGAATCAACCGCAAGACCTTCTACGCCCACTATGACACGATAGAGGACATAATAACCGAGATGGAGAACGAGCTCGTCATGAACATAGACTCATATCTCAAGAACTGTATCATATCCGAGTACGGAATCAATCCCTACTATTTTATACAGTTCATAAACGCTATCTACTCGAGCAACCCGGCATTCTGCGAGAGCATCGTGTCGGTGCACAACTATCATTTCCTCGCCGAGAAGATTAAGAAGGTGTTCAAGCGCCAGCTCATAGAGAGCCTCAATCCGCCTGAGAAAGACCGCTACATCATGGAATTTAAGGTGGAGTTCTATTTAAGCGGTGCAAGTGCCGTATACATCGACTGGATACGACATGGAAAGCCGTGCCCTTTCGAGGATTTATCCACGATTATCGGCGACCTCATCACGAAGCCTCTCTTTTCGGAATAATTTATGTAAAAACTAAGCTTCCTATAAATAACAAAAGACGGGACAGCAGCCATAAGCCGTCCCGCCTTTACATATTCGTTCATACCCTTTATTTTCACATGATGGTTCTTGTTATGAGAAGCTTCATCCCGGGCTTTAAGTTCTCGGATGCAAGCTTGTTATTCTCCATTATCCGCTCTATCGTCGTGTAATATCTCTTTGCAATGTCCCACAAGGTGTCATCCGGCTTTACAATGTAGCCGCATATTCCCGGAAGCCTCTTTATCGCGCCGTAGTCCTGCTCTGTCTCCTCCACCCCCGTGATAATCGTCGTGCTCTTAGGATTTAATATGAGCGCATCCATACCCGCGTTTAGCTTTATCTCGAGCTCATCGCCGCCGAGCATTGCAACACCGAGCTGCTCGACATCCGTCCTCACCGTGTAGAACGCATCCCCCGTTATTCCAGGGGCATCTATCTTCTGCGAGAACGGAAGCTCCTTCGTTATGAAGCCGATTCTGTCCGTGTCGCTGTCCGATATATAGAGTATGTTTACCTTCGCCGCGCCCTCGACCATGAGTCCGTCCTCGACAACCGAGATGTCGTCGGTGCTGAGCGCCGCCGTGCTGCTTATAATCTGAAGAATCTTGTTGCGGGTGTCGCTTACTCTCATTTTCTCGCCCATGCGGCATCTCTGGTGGTTTCTTATGAGAAGCTCATCGTACTGTGCCGCATCGACGGTCGGCTCAAGCTTTTTCTTTACCGAATATACGTCGGTTATGAGGGCGACATTCTGTTCCTCATAGAGCTTTATGTCGAGGTCGAGCACGAACTCCGCCTCCATAACCCTCGGCTCCCCGTCGTAGTCGGGCTTAACCGAGATAATCTTCTGC
>UQZF01000100.1 GCA_900545455.1 uncultured Eubacteriales bacterium | reverse complement strand
CTTCATGCCGAATACTGTTGAGAAGATACCGTCAACATCTGCCTTCTGAAGATATACATCATTGTAGTAGTAGATAGGGATTACTGCCCAAGTGTCCATGAGCATATCCTCTGCCTGGTGCATTAAATCAACACGGGCAGCGAAATCTGTTGTTGTACGGATTTCGTCGATGAGGGCATCGTAAGCTGACCACTCAGGAGCAGCACCCTCTGTAGTTGTAGGAGCACTTGTGTCGCCGGTTGCTGATGACGTTGTCTCAGCGGCGGATGTAGTTGTGTCAGCAGCACTTGTGTTGGAGCTGTCTGCTGCGCTGTTGTTGCAGGCTGTCATGGAAAGAACCATGCTTGCTGCAAGTACGGAAGCTGCGAGCTTCTTACCAAAATTCTTCTTCATAATTTTTCCTCCTAAAAATTATAAAATATATTTCATCCCATAAGGGTTGAAACCAATGTAGAGTTGTAAAAAGATGTCATTGCAATGCTATTTATTCCAACATGCTACAGCATGTCCGTTGCCGCGATCCTTTAAAGGCGGCATCTCGAGAGCGCACTGCTCGGTTGCATATTTACATCTTGTTCTGAAAGGACAGCCCGTAGGCATATGGAGAGGGGAAGGAACATCACCCTCGAGCACGATACGGTGGCTGTTTCTTGCCGTCTCGGGATCGGGAATAGGAACCGCCGAGAGAAGGCTTAAAGTGTACGGATGAATAGGATTCTCATTTAATTCGTCAGCATCCGCAATCTCCATCATTTTGCCGAGATACATGACGGCAATTCTGTCGGATATATGGTGTACGACAAGCAGGTCGTGTGCGATGAAAAGATATGCAACGCCGAGCTTATCCTGCAATTCCTCAAACATATTTACAACCTGCGCCTGAATGGAAACATCAAGTGCGGATACAGGCTCATCACATACGATGAACTTAGGGTTAACGGCAAGAGCTCTTGCTATGCCGATACGCTGTCTCTGACCACCCGAGAATTCATGGGCATAACGTGCTGCATGTTCAGCGTTAAGTCCAACGGTCTCCATGAGGCTTAAAATCTTATCGCGGCGTTCTGCTTTGCTGCTATAGAGCTTATGTACATCAAGAGGCTCGCCGATGATGTCCTCAACCGTCATACGAGGATTCAGTGAAGAATACGGATCCTGAAAAACCATCTGCATACGGCTTCTGTATGGGTACTACCATAAGCGCGTATTGTCAATACTTGAATTGTATTTTTTTAAGTAACAACACAAAACGCACCTTAAAAGGTGCGTCCTGTTAAATAAAAAGTATGAAGGATGAAAGTGGGCTGTATATATGTACAAAAATTCGTATAAAATACGAAGATAGATTTATCTAACCAACAATTGCATTATAAAGGTTGGTGTAGAACCAATGTCAAGAAGTTTTTTTACCGTTTTTTAACCGGCATATAAATTTTGTAGTAGTCGATGATTTCACGGCATGAGGAATCGTCGGTTGAATCACCGTCAGGTACGGCATAGACATAGAAAGCGTAATAGTATCCGGAATGTCTGTAACCTAGCGATGAAGCATAGCTTATCATTGCGCTTAAGTCAAATTCGATTATTCCGTTGTCATGACCAAGAGCGGTGGTGCTTATACATTCGCGCGGTTCCACAAACGGAAGATTTTCAATTGTGGCATCCACAGGTGCTATATTTATAAGATTTTCCCATATGACAAACGACATATAACGCTGTGTCGGGCGGCAGTCGGAATCAAAAAACGTCTCATAACCTATGTTTCCGAAAGAAAACATGGGAGAACTTATGGCGGTTCCCATTTTGTAGCTTTCGGTATCGGCATTAACTTTTTCCATCATTTTGTAGCATTTGGGCATAACACACAGAGAATAAACACCTATGTTGGTAGAAAGCTCGCCTAATGATTTATTGAGAGCAGACAGCTTCTCGATTTTGGTGCGGAGCTGCTCAATCTTTTCTGTGTTTGATTTTATCAATTCGTCAAATGTACCGCGTATGTCTGAAAGCGATGAGGAAGTTATGAGAGGAGCTATCTCAGGAATACTGACGTCTATCTTGCGGTAAAAGGCAATGAACATTATACACCTTATCTGCTCAACGTCGTAGTATCTGTAATTGTTGTTATCATCACGCTTAGGGCAGATAAGACCTTCCTTTTCATACAAACGTATGGCATCGGTGGTGATGCCCGTGAACTTTGAGACTTGAGAGATTGTGTATTTTACTTCCATTTCCATCCTCTACAGGTCATCGTGGCAAAATATATGAGTATAATTTACAAGAGTGTCCATCTGTTTTGTTTATACATGTCGCTCCATTGTACGAAGCAGGAAGTTCTAAGGACTCTGGCAGATATTTAATAAACATTCGCCACCGATGCAAAGCATACATCCTTGTATGCCTTGCATCTATTTCGACATCCGTGTCGAAATTGGCTTTGTAATAGACAGAGTCCTAAGAACATCCGGGCTTCTTCCAAAAGTCGCGACATGCATAAACATAACAGCATGTACACATCTAAATTAAGAAAATATATTTTGCCACTTTGACATGTTGTTAAAAAATATATTATGATATTAGTAATTATATATTATAGCGTTGAAATTGTCCATTAATAAAATATATAATATTTTATAACTTTTCAGCGGAATCTATAGGTGTATGGCTCCGGCTGACAATACACTAAGATACATGAAGTCAATGTTATAAATACTGAAATAAAGGTCTTGTGTACAATCCCCGCATAGTGATAAAATATTAGAAATATAACGCGAAAGTTTTGGAGGAAAGTGAGAAAATATGAATCTTATAGATATAATCGGTCCCGTGATGGTTGGTCCGTCGAGCTCGCACACGGCGGGGGCTGTGAGAATCGGGCTCATATCGAGGAGACTTCTCGGCGAGCCGGTTGCCGACGCAAAGATATATATGCACGGCTCATTTGCGGCGACAGGAAAGGGGCACGGCACCGACCGCGCACTCGTGGCGGGGCTTCTCGGAATGCAGGTGGATGATGAGAGGATTCCGGTGAGCTTTAAGCTTGCCGAGGGAAGGAAAATGACCTTTTCCTTCCATAATATAGAGCTCATGGATGCGCACCCTAACTCGGTTAAGCTTGAGCTTACGGGAGTTACGGGAAAACAGCTTGAGATAGTTGCGGCTTCCGTCGGCGGAGGTCAGATTCAGATATGCGAGATAGATGGTCTTACCGCTAATTTTGCGGGAGATTATCCGACACTTGTAGTTCACAATCAGGACAGACCGGGACATGTGATGAGCGTGACTACGCTTCTTGCACACAGGTCAATCAACATCGCCACAATGCAGCTTTTCAGGGATGCGAGAGGCGGCTATGCGGTCATGGTCGTGGAGTGTGACCAGGAGATTCCCGACGAGGCTATTGAGTGGCTGCGCCGTCAGGAGGGAATCATAAAGGTAACTTATCTTAGCAGGGAAGGCATGGAGGAGAGCGATGTATAAATCATTGGCAGAGATTGTCGAAGCAGGCAGGATGTCGGGAAAGAGTTTCTGGCAGGTTGTGCTTGAGGATGATATAAAGGAAAGGGGAATAACATTTGACGAGGGCTTCAGGCAGATGAAGGATATGTACCTTGCGATGAAGCACGCCGATGCGACATACGATGAGAGACTTCGCTCAGCGAGCGGAATGGTCGGAATGGACGGCGGCAGGCTTGAGCAGGCGCGCCTTGCGGGCGGAAGCATCTGCGGAAATTTCATAATGAAAGTCATGGAAAAGGCAATCAAGATGGGCGAGTCGAACGCGTGTATGAAGCGTATCGTCGCTGCGCCGACTGCGGGCTCATGCGGAGTGATTCCGGCTGTCCTTATCTCAATGGAAGAGGAGTTCGGCTACACCGAGGATGAGATTACCAAGGGACTTATCGCGGCTGCGGGAATCGGCGGCGTGATTGCGCAGAGGGCGTTCCTCGCCGGAGCAGCGGGTGGCTGTCAGGCGGAAATAGGCTCCGCGTCCGCTATGGCTGCGGGTGCGGCGGCGTGCCTTAAGGGCGCCGACGGTGAGCAGATAATTCAGGCTGCGGCTATCGCGCTCAAGAATCTGCTCGGACTTGCCTGTGATCCTGTCGGAGGACTTGTCGAGGTTCCGTGCGTTAAGCGCAACACGATAGGCGCGGTAGGTGCGCTCACCGCAGCAGATATGGCGCTTGCGGGCGTGTACAGCAAGATTGTTCCCGATGAGGTCATCGACGCGATGAGAAGCATCGGCGTTGCGATGCCATCCTGCATCAAGGAGACGGGAAGCGGCGGACTTGCGATAACACCTTGTGCAAAGGCGATGATGGAGAAGCTTTCACAGAAAGAAACGGAGACGGAGAACTGCTGATTTAAGGCAGTTCTTTCTTATTTAATTAAAGTGTTAAGCGATAATGTAACAACCGTAACAAAAAGGTAACAATATTTAATTTTAATGTAACAAACTTTAAAACAAATGTAACATATTCTTTTTTGAAAAGTGATACCATATTCTTAGATCAAGCAGCAAAGGGGCGCACACGGGAGTATGGTATTTTCAAGTCTGGAGTTCATTTTTCGATTTTTACCCATTTTTTTATTGGCATATTTTGCAACACCGGCAAAGCACAGGAACGCCGTGCTGGCTGTCGGAAGCCTCGTGTTCTACGCCGTCGGCGAGCCCGTCTATGTGTTTCTTATGATGGCGTCGATTGCCGCAAATTATTTTCTTGCGCTCGGAATTGCAAAGCATCGTGATAAAAATAGCGGAAGGCTTCTGCTTGCACTTGCCGTGCTGATAGATTTCGGAGCCCTGTTTTTCTTCAAATATCTCGGATTTTTTACAAGGAATATATGCGCGTTAATCGGGAGAAGCGCACCTGAGATTAACGTGGTTCTGCCGCTTGGAATAAGCTTCTACACGTTTCAGATAATGTCCTATGTGATTGATGTGTACCGCGGAAAGTACAGCGTGTGCCGAAGCTTTACGGAGGTTGCCGCGTACATAAGCATGTTTCCGCAGTTGATTGCGGGACCGATAGTGAGCTTTGACGAGGTGCGACCGCAGCTTGAGAAAAGGCGCGTCACCCTTAAAAATGTTGAGTGGGGCATGATGCTCTTTGTCGTGGGGCTGGTGTACAAGGTGCTGTTCGCCAACAAAATCGCATCGCTCTGGAACGATGTCATGACCGTGGGCGTGATGGGAGCCGACACGGCACTTGCATGGCTCGGCGCGTGGGGCTACACGATGCAGATTTATTTTGACTTCTTCGGATATTCGCTCATGGCGATAGGGATAGGAAAGCTTCTGGGATTTAATTTCCCCGACAACTTTTTGAGTCCCTACTGTGCGGTGTCCGCGACGGATTTCTGGCGCAGATGGCACATAACGCTCGGGCGGTGGTTCAGGGAGTATGTGTACATACCTCTCGGCGGCAACAAAAAGGGCAGAGCGAGGATGGTGCTTAACACCTTTATCGTATGGCTTCTCACGGGACTGTGGCACGGGGCGGCGTGGAACTTCATAATATGGGGAATGTTTTTCTTCGTGTTAATCACGGCGGAAAAGCTCTGGTACGGAAGGTTTCTCGAGCTGCACAGGGTTATCGGACACATCTATATGCTGCTCATCATCCCGTTTTCGTGGGTGATCTTTAACATCACGGATTTGGGAGAGCTAAAGCTCTATCTGTGCCGCATGCTCGGCGGAATCGGGCTTCCTGCGGCACTCGGAGACGCGGCGGGAAAGTTCGTGAGCCTGCTTGGGAGATACTGGTGGCTTCTTATTATATGTGCGGTTTGCGCGACACCGCTTCCGATGAAGCTCATCGCAAAGCACCGCAACAGCATTGTGGTAAAAATAATTCTGCTTTTGCTGTTCTGGCTGTGCGTGTACCAGCTTGCGATTCAGAAGAGTAATCCGTTTTTATATTTCAGGTTCTAAAAATAAAAATAAGCGGACTTGTGTTCTGCATCAGATAAAGGGATGGAGGAAAAATTATGGCGGGAAGGGTTATAAAGCAGGGAACATTTACCTGTATGTTATTGCTGTCGGCAGTGCTTGTATATGCAGTTTCGATAGCAGGCGTGCAGGCGGGGCGGTTAAAGAAGGATATATCGTGGGCTCACCCGCTGTTCGTGGCGCTGTTCAACCGCGAGTATGTGTCTGGGACAGGGGCGGAAGGCGCGTCGGCACAAAACGAAGGAGTAGAAAAGGTGACAGAGGCAGAAGAAATCACGGGTTTCGATGGCGTGGCTGACGCAGCGAAGAATGCGGAGGGCTTCGACGAAGCGTATGAGGATATAGAAATGACCGATGTTGATTCGGGGAGCATGAAATTCGACGAGGCGTATGTGAACGACATAGCGGCGGACACGGCGTGTAGTGCCGATTCGGAGGAAACCACGGACATGATTGGCGCTGCGGATGAGGCGGAGAGTCGAAGTTTGGGCGATGTCGAGTATGCCAAGAGGGATATGCGCTATGCGAGGTCGGGCTACTACAATGACAGCGACATAATCGCACTTTCCTCAAAGCTCGACTACGTGCAGGTCGACAATGGATATTTTGAGGATGCGTGCTTCATAGGGGATTCGCGTGTTGAGGGGCTCTATTTTTACGGCGGACTCAAGGAGGCTGACTATTTTTACAAGCCGGGGACGACGGTGTATGACATGATGGACAGCAGCCTTTCGTGCAACGGCTCGGCGACGCCGTACATTGATGTGCCGACCGCACTCTCACAGAAGCAGTATGGAAAAATATATATCATGGTCGGCGTCAATGAGCTGGGCGATAAGACACCTGAGGCGTATGCGCAGGCTTACGCCGATAATATAGAAAAAATACGGCAGATGCAGCCTGATGCTTCCATATTTATAATGGGAATGATGCACGTTACGACGGAGTACTCGGACGCGAGCGACGTGTTCAACAACGATAATATTGACAACCGCAACACGGCAGTGGCGGGGATTGCGGACGGTGAGAGGGTATTTTATCTTGATATGAATGAGTGCGTGGATGACGAGCGCGGAGGCGTGAGAGAGGAGTACAGCAAGGACGGAGTTCATCTCAAGGCTGAATATTATAAGCTTTGGACAGAATGGATGAAAGCGCATGGCGTGAATGACTTAATAAAATAAAGCGATAAAGAAAATGTGGAACTTTATTTAATAATCTAAAATTTTTTATTGCGTCCGCTTTACTTTTGCTATATAATACATTAACAGAGCAAAGTGAGAAAAGTTTTGTCATGAATCAGCTCAAGCTAACACTACTTTCAGGAGGTATTATTTTATGTCATACGTTGATGAAGTACTTGCAAAAGTTAAAGAGAAGAACGCATCGGAGCCGGAATTCCTTCAGGCTGTAACAGAGGTTCTTGATTCATTAAGACCTGTTATTGATGCAAATGAGGAGCTCTATAAGAAGAATGCAATCCTTGAGAGAATTACTGAGCCGGATCGTCAGATTATGTTCCGTGTACCTTGGGTAGACGACAATGGACAGGTTCAGGTTAACAGAGGTTTCCGTGTACAGTTCAATAATGCTATCGGACCATACAAGGGCGGCTTAAGACTTCATCCGTCTGTTAACTTGGGAATTATCAAGTTCCTTGGTTTTGAGCAGGTATTTAAGAACTCCCTTACAACACTTCCTATCGGCGGCGGCAAGGGTGGTTCCGACTTTGATCCTAAGGGCAAGTCAGACAGAGAGATTATGGCATTCTGCCAGAGCTTCATGACAGAGCTTTATAAGTATATCGGTGCAGATGTGGATGTACCGGCAGGCGACATCGGTACAGGTGCAAGAGAGATCGGATTTATGTTTGGCCAGTACAAGAGAATCCGTGGCTGCTACGAGGGTGTGCTCACAGGTAAGGGACTTTCCTACGGCGGTTCACTCGCGCGTACACAGGCTACAGGATATGGTCTTTTATATTTGACCAACGCACTTCTCAAGGATCACGGCATTGACATCGCAGGCAAGACATGTGCCGTATCAGGTTCAGGTAATGTTGCAATCTACGCTATCGAGAAGGCACATCAGCTCGGAGCAAAGGTTGTCACATGTTCCGATTCTACAGGCTGGATTTATGATCCTGAAGGAATTGACGTTGCACTCCTTAAGGAAGTTAAGGAGGTTAAGCGTGCACGTCTTACAGAGTATGCGGCAGCACGTCCGTCAGCAGAGTATCATGAGAAGAAGAACGGCGAGCATGGTGTATGGCAGTATAAGGTAGATTTAGCTCTTCCTTGTGCGACACAGAACGAGCTCAACCTTGATGATGCTAAGATGCTCGTAGCTAACGGTGTAACATCTGTTACAGAGGGAGCTAACATGCCTACAACTCTTGAGGCTACCAAGTACTTACAGGCTAACGGCGTATTGTTCGTAGGCGGCAAGGCTGCCAATGCAGGAGGTGTTGCAACATCCGCTTTGGAGATGAGCCAGAACTCCGAGAGACTTTCCTGGACATTTGAGGAGGTTGACGGCAAGCTCAAGGGTATTATGGAGACAATCTACGCTAACATCAGCGATGCGGCAAAGAGATACAATGCGACAGTCGGCGGAAAGACAGACTACGTTGCAGGTGCCAACATTGCAGGCTTCGAGAAGGTTGTCGACGCTATGCTTGCTCAGGGCGTATACTAAATCGTACACTTACAATATTAAGCTGATAACAGATAAATGATTATATGAGTGCTCCGGAAACTTGGTTTTCGGAGCACTTTTAATGTATTATTTTTATTCTTATATTTTATTAAGTTCTATTATGTGTTAAAATAATATTGTATACATCAACACCTACGGAGAAAAAACAATGCGTGAACGAATAGATTATGCGATAAAGACATTAAGACCTATAGGAAGGAACCTGTTTATACTGTTGAAGTGGCTGGCGCTTGCAACGCTTGTCGGGCTGGTGGCGGGCGGCGTGAGCACGCTTTTTGCCAAGGCGATGACGTTTGTCACGACATTCAGGATGGCGCACACATGGCTCATTCTGCTTCTTCCGGTCGGCGGAATCGTGATTGTGACGGCGTACAAGCTTCTGCACAATGAGAACGATAAGGGAACGAATCTCATACTTGCGGGAATACATTCGGGCGGAGAGGTTCCGTCGAGGGTTGCACCGCTCATCATTTTTTCGACGATAGTCAGCCACTTCTTCGGTGCGTCCGTGGGACGTGAGGGAGCGGCTTTGCAGCTCGGAGGAAGCCTCGGAAATCTGCTCGGTAAGATTGTAAGGCTTGATGAGAAGGACAGAAGGGTGATGATAATGTGCGGCATGAGTGCCGCCTTTGCCGCGCTGTTCGGAACTCCGATGGCGGCTGCGATATTTGCGATAGAGGTTGTGCAGGTCGGAATCATGTACTATGCGGCACTTGTGCCGTGTATCTTCTCGGCGCTTATCGCGAGCAATTTCTCGGCGAGCATGGGAATCAACCCTGAAGCTTTTACGATACTTGAGATACCGAAGATTACCGTACTCAACATGGGACGAACCGTGCTTCTTGCCATAATATGTGCGGGCGTGAGCGTCGTGTTCTGCATGATGCTTCACAATGCGGGAAAATATTTTAAAAAGTATATAAAAAATCAATATCTCAGAATAATTGCGGGAAGCGCACTTATAATTCTTATAACGATAATTTTGAGAACCGACGACTACATGGGCGCGGGAATGAATGTGATTGAGCGTGCCATAGAGG
>UQZF01000099.1 GCA_900545455.1 uncultured Eubacteriales bacterium | reverse complement strand
ATATTAGGAGTAAGCTTCTCCTTTACCGCATCCTTGGCTGCCGCAAAAACGGTATCCTTGTCCGCATCCTTGGAAACTTTGACAACGCCCTTGGTCTTTCCGTTAATCTGGACTGCTATTTCAACGGCATCCTCAACGGTGAGCTCCTCGATGTACTTTGGCCATGCCTCGTATGCTATCGTGTTGTCGTGTCCGAGATTTGCCCAGATTTCCTCTCCAACGTGAGGACAGATACATGAAAGCATCTTTATAAAGCCCTCTGCGTACTCCTTAGGACATGTTCCTGTCTTGTAGAGCTGATTTACGAATATCATCATCTGGCTGATTGCAGTGTTAAACGCAAGGTTCTCAAAGTCATTTGTAACCTTCTTTACGGTCTGATGATAGAGCATCGTGAGCTCATCCTTGTTGGCATCTGATATATTCTCAGGATTCGTGAAGAAGTTCCATACTCTCACGATGAATCTCTTAGCGCCCTCAACACCTGTTGCGCTCCATGGCTTAGATGCCTCAAGAGGTCCCATGAACATCTCGTAGAGTCTCAATGTATCTGCGCCGTAATCTCTTACAATATCGCTAGGGTTTACAACGAACTCAGGGAAACGCTTACCCATCTTGATTCCATTAGATCCGAGAATCATTCCCTGATGCACAAGCTTCTTGAACGGCTCCTTTACCGGTGAAAGTCCCTTGTCATAGAGGAAACGGTTCCAGATTCTTGAGTACATAAGGTGTCCTACAGCGTGCTCAGGTCCTCCGATGTATAAGTCGACAGGCATCCAGTGCTTTAAGAGCTCCTGGTTTGCGAACTCCTTGTCATTGTCCGGATCAATGTATCTCATATAGTACCAGCTTGAACCTGCGCTGCCAGGCATTGTTGAGGTCTCTCTCTTACCCTTTAAGCCGTTGTGGTTGTACTGCTTCCACTCTGTGGCATTCTCGAGAGGTGCCTGACCGTTCTTTCCCTTGTAGTCCTCAAGCTCAGGCAGTACAAGCGGAAGCTCGTCGTCTGCAAGCACATGGATTGAGCCGTCCTCGAGATATACGATAGGTACAGGCTCGCCCCAGTATCTCTGTCTTGCAAATATCCACTCGCGGAAATGATAATTTACCTTTCTTCTTGCGATTCCCATTCCCACAAGCTTATCCGTGATTGCCTTCTTAGCCTCCTCAACGGTAAGACCTGTGAACTCCTCAGAGTTGATGAGCTTGCATCCCTTTCCGAGATAATCGCCCTTCTCAAAAGCATGCTCGCTGACATCGGCACCGTCAATTACCTGAATCATAGGAATGTTATGTGCAACGGCATACTCAAAATCTCTCTGGTCATGTGTAGGAACAGCCATAACCGCACCTGTTCCGTAGCTTGCGAGTACGAAGTCACCGATAAATACAGGAACCTCCTTGCCGTTAACAGGATTGATGGCATATATTCCCTTGAGCATACAGCCTGACTTGGTCTTGTTAAGCTCTGTACGATCCATGTCGTTCTTTTTGAGTGTCTCAGCAATGTATGCTTCAACCTCTTCCTTGTTCTCGATTCTTGGCATGAGCTCCTTAACAAGCTGTCCGTCCGGTGCGAGAACCATGAATGTTATTCCGTAGATTGTCTCGATACAGGTCGTGTAGATTGAGAACTCGCCGCCTCCGACAATCTTAAAATCAACCTCGACACCCTCTGACTTACCGATCCAGTGTCTCTGCATATCCTTGGTTGACTCAGGCCAGTCAATCTCCTCGAGTCCCTCGAGAAGCTTCTCTGCAAATGCAGGCTGGTCGATAACCCACTGCTTCATGTTCTTTCTTATTACAGGATAGCCGCCTCTCTCTGACTTGCCGTCGATAACCTCATCGTTGGAGAGAACCGTTCCGAGCTCTTCACACCAGTTGACAGGCATGTCTACAAGCTTAGCGTAGCCTGCAAGATAGAGCTGCTTGAAAATCCACTGTGTCCACTTATAGAACTTAGGATCACTTGTGGCAAGCATCTTTGTCCAGTCATAGTCAAAGCCGAGCTCCTTCAACTGCTTGGAGAATGTCTCTATGTTGCTCTCCGTAAAACCGTTAGGATGATGTCCCGTGGATACGGCATACTGCTCTGCCGGAAGTCCGAAAGAGTCATACCCCATAGGATGAAGTACATTGTAACCCTGCATTCTCTTCATTCTCGACATAATATCGGTAGCTGTGTAACCCTCCGGATGTCCTGCGTGAAGACCTACTCCTGATGGATAAGGGAACATATCAAGTACATAGTACTTAGGCTTGGAGAAATCCCATACATCCGTCTTGAATGTCTGATGCTCCTCCCAGTACTTCTGCCATTTTTTTTCAATTGATTTGTGATTGTAAGCTTCCTGCTGCATTTTTCTAACCTCCAAAATAAATAAGCCCTGTCATCTCAGTTAGAGACGAAAGGGCTTGTGTTCCGCTTGCTTGTGCCGAAACTGTATTTCCGACTCACATATCGATATGATATATTTTTTCTGTTGTTTTGTCAAATAGAAATTACACAGTGACTACATCGTAAAATCAAGACAAGTTCTGACTGCCGTATATGGTCTTACCTTCCCATCGGCAACAGCAACATGTGCCGGATTCACTGCGTAACCCTTAAGTGCTTCCTCGTCAGTGAATGTCGAATCAAGCATTACATCCGCGTTAGAGCTTGCAAGTCCGTTCGTGTGTACATGAATTTCCACAAGCCCCGGAATCTTTCCTGCCAGTCCCTCAAGTCCTTCTTTTATTCCGGCCTTGACGCTCTCCTTCTCATTTTCATCCATCTCTTTAAGTTTCCACAATATAACGTGCTTTACCATGATGTCCTCCGTCTTGGCAGTATGTCTGCTGCCTTAAATATTTTCACACTATGCCCTGATATTAAAGCTTCCGCTGTACAGCGAACTGCTGCTTCCTCCGGCATTGTACGAGCTTGAATAACTCTCAAGATTCGCCTGCGCATTGTTTCCTATCTTCGTTGTGATGAGCGCAAGCTGTACCATAAAGTCGGAGTCTCCGCCGACAATATTCTTAAAGGTGTCATAAGAAACCTTTGAAAGCTTATCCTCATTGATATTCAGGCTTCCGTCACTGTTAATGCTGATTCCAAGCTTGGAAAGCTCCTCCTCATTGTCGGAAGCTGCCTCCTTGAGTGTAGCCGCATAGAGCTTCTCAAGTGCGCCCGCTCCGCTCTTTGACGCCGTAAGAAGGCTGTTGTAGACTTCAACAAGTGACTTTGTCTCCGTGCAGAGCTCATCCGTGCTTCCCGACTCAGCCGCCTTTGCAAATATACTGTCGTCAGCATTCGAGGTGAGCTTATCAAGCGCATCGACGAGACTGTCCGCCGCCTCCTTCTGCTGCTCGTATTTCTTAACATTCGTCGAGCTTGTCTTGGTGTCCTTGTCGGACTTTAACGATTCAAGAAGCGAGCTGTTGCTGCTCTCATTCATATAGTCAAGTATGCTTTTACGGCTCGAACTGATTCCTGCCTTCTGTTCAACCGCCGCCATCATCTGAGCTGTTATTCTCATAGTCAATCTCCGTTTCCGATAATCCTTAACTCTTCATACCAAACTATATATCGGAAGATGTGTTTCATTAATGAATATCACATTCAGATAAATGTCAGTCGAAATCAATTCTCTTCTATATTGCTTATTATCCTGTGATAGCCCTCAAGCGTTATAAAGCCGTCCGAATCCTCCACACGTTTTCCGCTGCACCTTACAACCACCTCGCCGAGCTCCGGGTGAATCCAAGGATATTGCAGCTGCACAACCTTATCGGACTCTATCATTCGTTTTACATTTTTCTGAACATAATCGCTATATCCCTCTTTGATTCTGTCATACCAATATCTGTAGCACTCCTGCGGAGTATATTTTCTGTCGACGGCAATGATTCTCTCCATGGTCTCATCTGTATGCATCTCATATTCCTGTTCTTTTTCATTTATGCGGATAATCCACAGTCCGAGATCTGTTTTTCTCAAAATGTCTTTGGTGTTAAAGTAAATCACCTGCATCCTGTCTTTATACTTATAAAGCCTCTGCACATAGTCCATGTGCCGTCTGTACTCGTCTGTGCTGTTATCAACAAACGCCTGCTCAAAATCTTCCTTATTACAAGGTTTTGAAAACAGGTACCCCTGTATCAGGTTAGGTGAAAGTCCCTCAAGTACAGTCAGTTCCTGCATGCTCTCCACACCTTCACAACAGATTCTTATGGAATTGTTTTTTGCAAACTCTATCATGTTGCTGATTAGTCTGTAGTTATATGTAGCCTCCTCAATACCCTTCACAAACATTCTGTCAATCTTTATCTCATTGACATTCATGCTCTTAAGATATCCCATACTTGCATATCCCGTACCGAAGTCATCAATCGAAATTTCAATGCCTGCACTTCTGAACTGCGCCAATATGTCACTCAAATTATCATTTTTCTGAAGCTGGACGGATTCCGTAATTTCAATTGTGAGTGCACTGCCGGGTACGCCTGTCTTTTCAAGAAGCTTTAAAACCCTTTCCGCAATATCCTTTTCCCTCAACTGGATTGCCGAAAAATTGACACTTATTCTAAAGTTCTTTATCTGCTGTCTCCATATTTTACACTGCTGCAATGCTGTTTCAAGCACCCACATTCCAACCTGATTTATGAGCTTGGACTGCTCTAACAGAGGAATAAACTCATTTGGATATACCTCGCCTCTCACATCCGAATGATAACGCAGCAATGCCTCTGCACCATATACCTGATAATTTCCCGTCCTGACCTGCGGCTGGTAACATAAATAGAAGCCCTTGCAGTTATTGTTAACGCTTTCCTGCATCTCATCGAGAAACTGAATTGTTTTTATTCTATTTTCCAAATCCTGCTGCGAGAAAAATGTAATCGTGCACGCTCCGCTGCTCTTTGCCTTTTCAAATGTCATCTCTGCACATGCATAAAGATTGTTCCCACCCTGGAACATATCTATCCTGTCAGGCACAACTCCGGCTGAAACGGTGCATACAGCCTCAAGCTCATCCTGCAGCCGGTTATAGATTTCACGAACTTTCCCCTCCGTGTCCACATCAAGATAAAGCGCAAAGCAGTTGTTCTCAACATGCCATATATTCTGTGAATGCACCAGTTTTTCCATAACCTCGCCACAATGCTTTATCACATCATCGCCATACTTTCTTCCATATCTGAGGTTAATATTGGCAAGATTATCAATTCCCACAAACATGAAATATCCCCTGTCTTTACCAAGGAATGATTCCTTGAGATCCAACAGCATCTTATTCTTATTAAAAAGCTTGGTAAGCGGATGGTACAGATATTTTAATTTCTTATCTGATACCATTCCAATCATGACAAACGGCTTTCCCTTATCATCATTGATTACGGTTCCCCTGCAGCTTATCCATACCGGTTCACCTTTACGGTTCATCCAGCGGTAGTTCATGTTATGTACCTGCTTTTTCCCCTCTGCTATAAGCTGAAGATCATCATGCAGCATTTTCTTGTCTTCCGGATAAATTATAGCCTCCATATCAGCCGTCTTGTTCATCGGCTTTCCCTTTTCCCTGATGGCAAAATTCGTATCAACATCCCCGAAGAACCAATTTTCATCCCTTGCAATATCCCAGAGATACAGATATGAGTCCGTCGACTTACTTAAAATGCTGAGCACATTAAGATAATTCCTAATCCTCTCCTATGAATATACGGGGAACTCTTTCTTCATTCTGTATTTCACATCATACATCATTTCATCGCCACGGTTAAAGAGATGTTCCATGCTCTCATCAGAGCTTTCACGAACCGCATAACCGCATGCGATTGACAATGGCATCACCCTCTGTGTATTTTTTTCATCGACAAGTTCTTCCATCTTTCCCAATGCGGCAAAAATTTCCTCATGCCCGGTGTTTGGAATCAACACGCAGAATTCATCTCCACCTATTCTGTAACACTTGCCCAGTTTATCAAACGCATTATAAATACATTCGGCGGCATCCGAAATTATCTTATCCCCTTCAAGATGTCCGTATCGGTCATTGCACAGCTTGAGATTGTTCACATCCGCTACGACACATGCTGCGTTCCCGTTTTGTTCATAAGCCATAAGCTCCTTTGTGAATGCCGCTCTGTTCTCAAGTCCGGTAAGTGAATCAATATAAGCAATCTTCTCAAGCTCCCAGCGGTATCTCTGCTCAAGTGTAACAATATCATCTATGTGATGAAACGCCACAATCACATTTCCGTCAAAATTTTCCTCATTTACGCTGACAACCTGAACTTCAAAGTAACGATGCCCCGCCATATTGGGAATACTTTCGTATCTGTATACAACTCTTCCCTTCTGAGACAGCTCACCGATAAGATTATCTTTCTGCATCATCTTTAAAAATTCTTTCTTATTGTTCTCTGCAACATAATTTTCACAATATGCATTGATTGTATGCGTATAATTAATCTTACTGTGAGCTTTAATCTGCGTTAAACGTGAGGCGTTAGCATCCGGTGCAATCTTAAGCGGCTCCGCAATGTCATTTATCAGGTCTGCATAGTGTACTGTCGTGTAATCTCTGCACAACACCTCGAAAAAGCGTCGTTCTATACCAAGCTTCATTGAATTTTCAGCCTGCGCATGCTCTAAGGTCTCTATTTTCTTTTCAAGTGTCTCTATATCCATCACTATCACCCATGTCCGTAAGTTAAGTTTTCCTTATTTTATCACAAACAGTACAATTTTACCATATCAATAATAGTTTCAATTTTTTCCCACCCACTACTGAAAATTATATATAATGTGACAAAATCTTCTCTTTTCTATTTTTTTCACACATAATATAATAGATTGCTGTAAGACAGTTATGTTTTTATTAAAATGTATTAACGGGAAAGCAGGTAAATTTTTATGACAATGGCAGAAGCGATAATCGCAGGAAATCTTGAAGCCGTAAAAAATCTTCAGATTGAAAATCCGCCCTGCATAGACGAGCTCCACAACGGCATGACACTTCCTAATCTGGCAGCGTCCACGGGAAATTTCGATATTTTTAAATATATAGTTGAATATTCAAGGGCGAGCTTTAACGAGACTGACGAAAACAACCGCACAGCTCTTTTCTACGCTGTTCCGACTGACAATGTCGAGCTCGTAAAATACATCGTCGAAAGGCTCGGCATGTCCGGCTTATCGGGCGATAAAAATCTTGTGACGCCTTACGACATCGCCATCGAGAGCGGTGCCGTCCATGTCACCGGATATTTTAAGGAAAAATACGGCGACATCAACGATATGTACAGAAACCCGATACGAACGGGAATGCACCCTGATCCTTCAATAGTCTGCGTCGGCGATGATTTTTACATGGTCAACTCATCCTTCATATACTTTCCCTGCATCCCGATATCGCATTCTAAGGATTTGATTCACTGGGAGGTTATCGGGCACGCCATAACCAACCCCGAGTGGGCTTATATAAACGAGCTTGAAGGCGGGCGTGGCTACTGGGCACCTGACATCTCATACAATAACGGCAGATTCTACATCACCGCAACCTACAGGCTCAACGACACCGGAACGGTCTACAGAAAGCAGATGGTTGTATCCTCCGACAGACCTGAGGGACCTTACTGCGAGCCCGCATTCATCGATGAGGACGGCATCGACCCATCCATCTTCACCGACGATGACGGCAGACGCTACATGCTCCTAAACCGCGGTGCAAGAATATTTGAGATAAGTGAGGACGGAAAAAAACAGTTGAGCCCTGCAACGCTTCTCTACTACGGGAGCCAGAAGCGTGCTCCCGAGGGCTCCCATCTCATAAAAAAAGACGGCTGGTACTATCTTTTTCAGGCAGAAGGCGGAACTGGAGAGGGACACCGCATAACCGTTGCACGAAGCCAAAGCCTTTTCGGCGTGTACGAGCCATGTCCTTTTAATCCGATAATGCGACAGAACAACCCGAAGGCAGGCATTCAGCGCTGCGGTCACGGAAAGCCTGTGCTCACCCCTAACGGAGAATGGTACATTCCGTATCTCTGCGGCAGACAGGTTGACGGAAAATACAGCCTCCTAGGTCGCGAGACGGCTCTCGACAAAATCACATGGACCTCAGACGGCTGGCCGATGGTTAACAATCTCGAGGGACCGAGCGTCCTCGCAAAGAAGCCCGACCTCCCGTCCCACCCTTTTGAAAATACGGATAAGTGTGGCGGCTCCTTCGGTGACAGCCTGTCGCGCGCATGGTCATGGGTTCGTGTACCCGAGGTTGATTCGTCCCGCCTTGAGAACGGCTCTCTCTTACTCCGCGCGGGACGTATGTCTCTCTCGACGATGTATTCGCGAAACATCCTTGTGCGCCCGCAGGAGGCTTTCCGCTTCACCGTCACGGCTTCCCTGAGGCTTGACAGCGAGGTACTCCGCCATAGCGGCGGCGAGGCAGGCGTGACCTGCTACTACGATGAGAACACCTATCTCACATTCAACGTGGCAAACTGCGGCGGTCACCTGTTCTTAAAGGTATGCGAGCACGTCGACACCACAACCACCGAAGCCGCAAGCGTGGGGCTTGATACGCACTCATCAGCCATCATATTGCGAATAGATACCGACTACCTCAGGAGAAGCTTTTCATATCTTCTCACTGACGCCGACGGCACACCTGACGCGGATTTGGCGGACAGCTTCACACCACTCTGCACACTCGATAACGTATATTACCTATGCGATGAGGGCTTGAAAAAAGGCAAGCGCTTCACGGGCGCAATGCACGGCATGTACGCTTACCTCCCGCCATGCAAGGCACCGTACTCTGAGGCAGGAGCTTTTGAGCTCCCGGCGGACGATGTGCCTGTATATGCGAGATTTACAAGCTATAGGTGGACTATGTAGATTTCATATTACATAAAAATAAGCCCGCTGATCTTTCAGCGGGCTTGGTTTTTGCTTTAAAGCTCAATTCCGTTTTTCTTTAAGAGCTCCCTCGCCGACTCGACGGAATCCACTCCTGTCTTGTTCTTAATCGGCGCGAACTCACGCTCGCGTTCAACCTCGAACGGCAGACAACTGTCGAGCATCTGTATCATGTCGAGTATAAACTGCTCATATTTATAGCCGTTCGGCTCCTCAGGCTTCACAGGCTCTCCTGCCTCATTGATATAAGGAATCTTCTTCGCCGACTTGTGGTAAGGAAGCTTTCTCTCAAGAAGTCCCGTCAGGCAGTCAACCTTAAAAAGATAGTTGAGAATAACGCCGAAATTATACGCATACTCCCCATTTTCATCCTTCTGAGTGAGCATGTCCTCCGTGAGTTCAATGTACTCCACAATGGACGGTCTGCCATCCTCCGTGCACATAACGCCGACCTTCTCATCAGGGCTTACCTTTCTTATGACCTTAGAGCCGACTGAGTAGCCTCCCTCGAGCACTGCCCCAACAAACGCCGTGTCAGCGATGTTCTGAAGCACATTGTCCACCGCAAACACATTGAGCCACTCGATGCCCCTCTTTTCAATAAGCTCCATGAGCCCGCTCTTCTTCATTGAGAGGAACCAGCCTCCGTTGCCGTTAGGCGACGTGGCTATGCAGTTCTTCGCCTCCATGTACACCTTTCCGTCGTAGTCGGCGGCAGGTGCCATGTCCTGCATAAAAAATGCGATATACCCGCTGTCATAGCCGAAGTAGTCATGCTCCCTGAAAAAATTGACCGTGGCATCGTGATTCTTCTCGCTGGTCATGACAAAGAGCTGTATATAATTTCCGGCTCTCTCGACAACCTTCAT
>UQZF01000098.1 GCA_900545455.1 uncultured Eubacteriales bacterium | reverse complement strand
GAAGCTCCCTTGTGAGAAGCGAGCTTGTGTCAATAATATAATTCGACTTACGCTTAAGGAAAGCAATAGCCTCCCTCTCAAGTGCAATTCCCTTATCCACCCTGTCAGCCTCAGCAAGAGGGTGGCTTCTTCTCGTCTCTTTGTATCTCTTGACAAGCACCGCATCGGCACAGTCAAGGAACAAAATTTCATACTTGATACCTGCGTCACTTATGCGTTCCAACACATCCTCAAAGCCGGCAAATGCCTGTCCGCTTCTTATATCAACACCAAGTGCAATATTCTTGAACTCCGAATTGCCCGCAACCGCAAACTCCACGAACTTCTCTACCAGTGCAACAGGCATATTGTCGACACAGTAATATCCGATATCCTCAAACATCTTCAGTACAGTGCTCTTGCCTGCTCCGGACATTCCCGTAACAATAACAATTCTCATTCTACCCGCCTCCTGACGTACATTTAAGCAGATACAAGGGTAAAATATCCACACTTGTCTAGGTTACATCTATATACTGAATCTGTCAACATAAAAAACTCATTTGTATCTTATATGCAATACAGAATATTATAAATCTCTTCCTATAATCCTTACCTCGGGCTCTAATTCAACACCGAATTCCGCCTTAACTTTTTCCGACACATTCTTCATAAGTGTGCAGACATCCTCCGCCGTAGCTGCTCCCTTGTTGACCACAAAACCGCAATGTTTTTCCGATACACACGCATCCCCGACGGAATATCCTCTGAGCCCCGCATCCATGATAAGCTTCCCCGCAAAATATCCCTCCGGACGCTTAAAGGTACTTCCGGCGCTCGGATATTCGAGTGGCTGCTTCTCTCTTCTTCTTGCTGCCAAATCCTTCATGTATGCCTCTATCTCGCTCTGATTTCCCTTCTGAAGCTGCATCTTTGCCTCAAGAACAATAAGTCCTTCCCTTGCAAACCGGCTGGTTCTGTATCCGAGCTGCATCTCGTGAGGTTCGTACTCTCGTATATTGCCGTCCTTATCCATAGCAGTCACACCGAGGAGAATGTCCTTCATCTCACCGCCGTAGGCTCCCGCGTTCATGATACAGGCTCCGCCCAAGGTTCCCGGAATACCGCATGCAAATTCAAATCCGGTGAGTGAACCTCTGAGAGCCGCCGCTCCGATCTTGGAAAGTCTCGCTCCCGCCTGTGCAGTGATTATATCATTTTCAACGCGTATTCTGTCATAATTATCAAGAAGCAATATCACTACACCTCTTATACCGTCATCGGACACAAGCACATTGCTTCCGTTCCCAATAATCATATATGGTTCATTCTCCGTCCGGCAAGCCATGCACACATTCTTAATCTGTTCAATATCGGATGGTTTGACAAGTATATCCGCCGGTCCGCCTATACGGAATGTGGTATGGTTTTTCATAGGCTCATTTATAAATATATTCTCTTCAGGAATAATATCTCTAATCAGCACCTCTATTTTTTTCACTATATCCTCCCGTCCCGTTGTCCGGTATCATAATATGCTTTTCATTCAGGGTTTATTCCATGCCCTTGCTTAAGTTCTGCTGTACTCTGTTGTAAAGCTCCTGAGCCGCATTATATCCCATCTTACGCTGTCTCCAGTTGACTGCTGCCGTCTCAACTATAACCGCAAGGTTACGTCCCGGACGAATAGGAATGTTGTGGCTCACTACCTTGTTGCCGAGAATCTCCGTGTATGTCTCCTCAAGTCCGAGACGGTCATATTCCTTATCCTTGTCCCAGTCCTCAAGCTTGATTACCATGTCAATTCCCTGCGTCTCTTTAATGCTCTCAACACCGAAGAGGCTCTTCACATCAATAATTCCGATACCTCTTAACTCGATAAAATGTCTCGTTATATCAGGTGCCGTTCAGATAAGCGTCTCGTCACTGACTTTCTTAATCTCGACAACATCATCCGTTACAAGACGATGTCCTCTCTTTATGAGCTCGAGAGCCGCCTCACTCTTACCGATACCGCTCTCACCCATAATGAGAACACCTTCACCGAATACATCGACCAAAACGCCGTGAATGGATATTGTCGGTGCAAGCTGAACCTTGAGCCAGCGGATTATCTCCGCCATGAAAGAAGATGTCGATGCATCGGAACTTAAAAGCGGAATCTCGTACTTTAACGCAATCTCAAGCAAATCCTGGTCAGGCTGCTGTGAGCGGCAGAAAATCAGGCACGGAATGTTGCTCTCCATGAGCTGACGATATCTCTGCACCCTCGTCTCCCTGTCCAAAGTCTCAATATATGCTTCCTCTACATATCCTATAATCTGTACTCTCTCATTGTCAAAATGATCATAAAATCCTGCAAGCTGAAGTGCAGGTCTGTTCACATCCGGCTGTGTAACATACTTCGTATCAGTATCAATCTGCGGTGTCAGATTCACAAGTCCCATCTTCTCCACAATCTTTGTAAGCTGAACCTCATTATTACCTAACTTCATGTCTGCCTCCTGAAAATTTTATTTTATGTGTTGTAACTATTCCGAACCACATTTTACAAGGCTCTGAATAGTTATATCATACCACACAATGTCCCTAAAAAAAAGTGTTTATCTTCCCTTGGCATGAAAAAAAGTGTACACCGATGCTGCCGCCTTTGCATTCATGCCATCCACCCGGGCAAGTTCCTCCTCCGAAGCTTCCCTGATGTGCTCGACATCCTTAAAATAGTGTAAAAGTGCCTTTCTTCTCGCCGGACCGATACCCTCAATGTCATCGAGAATCGACCGCACCTGGTTAACACTTCTGAGACTTCTGTGATATTCAATGGCAAATCTGTGTGCCTCATCCTGTATTCTTGTTATGAGCTTGAATGCCTCGCTGTCCCTGCTTATAGGTATCTCGGTGTTATTGTAATACAAGCCCCTCGTTCTATGGTTGTCGTCCTTTACCATTCCGCAGACCTTTATGTCAAGTCCGAGCTTTTCAAGCACGCCCAGACAGATATTTACCTGACCTCTGCCTCCGTCCATCATGATAAGGTCGGGAACCGCGTCAAAGCTTGCGTCGTTCTCGTGCGTGAAGCGCCTTGTGAGCACCTCCTCCATGCTCGCATAATCGTTCGGTCCTATTACGGTCTTAATCCTGAACTTGCGGTAATCGTTTCTCTTAGGACGTCCGTCCTGATATACGACCATCGAGCCTACCGACTGTGCTCCGCTTATGTTGGAAATATCGTATGCCTCCATCCGGTATGCACTCTCTATTCCGAGAAGCTCCTCTATCTCCTTTACCGCGCCCGTCGTTCTTCTCTTCTCACGCTGCAATTTGTCCAAATCCTGAGAGAGCACCATCTGTGCATTTTTTTCGGCAAGCTCAACAAGCTTCTCCTTCTGTCCCTTCTTCGGTGCCACAATTTCCACCTTGGAGCCCCTCTTGCCGCTTAACCACTCCTCAAGAACCGCCGCGTCCGGCAGCTCCTCCTGAACCATAATCTGTCTCGGAACGAAAGGTATCCCCGCATAGAACTGCTTTATAAAATCCGTTATAACCTCAGCCCTCGTGTCCGTAGCGGCGAGTTCCATATTGTACTTGTCCCTGCCTATAAGCCTTCCCTCTCTTATAAAGAAAGCCTGCACAACACAGGTGTTGCCGTCGATTGCCGCCGCAATCACGTCCTTGTCAAGCATATCGCTGTTGGTAATTTTCTGCTTCTGTGCAACCGCCTGAACGCTCGACAATAAATCCCTGTATACCGCTGCCTCCTCGAACTCAAGCTTCTCCGATGCAGCCTCCATCTTCTCCTTCAATGAATTCATGACCGCATTGTAGTTGCCGTTTAAGAATTCGAGTGTCTTGTTAATGTTTTCCCTGTATTCTTCCTTTGAGATATAGCCCTGACACGGTGCATCACATTGCTTTATATGATAATTAAGGCAAGGCCTTTCCTTTCCTATATCTCTCGGCAGACATCTGTTGCAGGTTCTTATTTTGTAGAGCTTGCGCAGAAGTTCTATTGTGTCCTTGACCGCCCCCGCACTCGTATACGGTCCGAAATACTTTGCTTTATCCTTTTTTAACTCACGCGAAAAGAGGACTCTTGGGAAGTCCTCATTGATTGTCACCTTGATATACGGATATGTCTTGTCATCCTTGAGCATGGTGTTGTACTTAGGCCGGTGCTCCTTAATCAGATTGCACTCAAGCACAAGTGCCTCAAGCTCCGAATCGGTGATTATATATTCAAAATAGCTCACATGGCTGACCATCTGCTTAATCTTCTCGGTGTGGTTTCTCGACGACTGAAAGTACTGCCTCACCCTGTTCTTGAGGCTTATCGCCTTGCCGACATAGATTATGTTGTCGTGGTCGTCATGCATTATATATACCCCCGGTTTTCCCGGAAGCTTCTTCAATTCTTCTTCAATTACGAACATTGCTGTATCACTCCCTATAACTGGGTGTCAACCACAAGTCCCTTCACATCCTGCGCAGTAAGCTGAAGCTGTGCGACCATAAGTCCCATGGACTTCTCAGGTGTCTGCGACGCACTGTCCGCACCTATCTTGCCTACCTCGTCTAACATATCGTTGAGCTCATACATAAGCTCATCGTCACCGTCGTCCTTGTGTGCCTCACCCTTGGCTTTCTCGATGCGCTCTTCCATCTCCTGCTTTTCCTGTTTCTTTTCAAGCGCCTCTTCCTTCTTATTGTCCATATCTTCGTCGATATTGTCAACAGCATCCTGAACAACATTTGATATTATTTCCTTGGATGCGGCATCAATAATCTGCTCGCCCTGCTTCTTCGCATCATACATCTCATGAGTCTTGAGACGTTCAATTCCCATGTTGCGGTTGAACGCATAATCACGCGCAACAGCTATTTTGTTGTCCCTTATCTTATCAGTATACTCTTTCTCTTCGGCGTCTAACTGCAGCATTCTGTTGTGATAATCCGAGAGACCGTCAGCGTAGAGCTCTTTATATCTTGCATACTCATCATCCGTAAGCACCGCCTGCGGGTTGCCCATCGAATCTCTTCCCTTTCTGAGAATCTCAAGATCCTCCGCTTCCTGACTGCCCTCAGACACACCGTATATCTCGTTCGTATTCTCCTTCTCCTTGCGGATATCCTTTATCATGCTTCGCGATTCCTGATTCTCCGCGAGCAGGGACTTAGCGTGCGCGCTGCTCTCGGCGATGGTATCATCAATCTCCTTGTCGTGGTTATAGGCATCAATCATAAGCTCCATCGCCATGCTTCTCGCCTTCTTTCTCTTCTCCTCAACCAAATCCTCACCGAGATTTAACTGGCTTCCGTTGATTGTAAGACCGTTTCCCGATGATATGGTCTTAACCGCACTGTCCTTCGCATTGTTGTTATTCTCGGCAGACTTATTTGTCGTCGTTGCTGTGTTCTTCATATCCGTCATACTGCTATTATTGTCAATTCTCATAAGTTCATCCTCCATAGAGCAAAGCTTCCTAATTACGAAAAAAAGCCGATACAATCCGTTATAGATTATATCGGCTCCTTGTATGGCTTAATTTATATCGCTGTCAGCTTTTTTGGTGTCTGCATCGGTGTCAGCCGCCTCGTCAGTGCTCTGCTCTGCATCAGGCTTGATTCCCTTTACCTCGTTGAATATCTCCATGAACTCCTTGCCCGTGATTGTCTCCTTCTCGATGAGGAAATCAGCCACCCTGTCAAGGACATCGCGGTTCTCGGCGAGCATCTCCTTAACCTTAGCGTAGGCATCCTTTAACACAATCTTTACCTCGTCGTCAACCTCTGCTGCCGTCCTGTCGGAACAATTTAGAACGGTTCTTCCATCAAGATACTGATTTTCAACCGTCTCAAGTCCCATAAGACCGAATCTGTCCGACATTCCGTAAAGTGTAATCATGTTGCGGACAAGCTTGGTAGCACGCTCTATGTCATTGGAAGCTCCCGTAGTAACCGAATTAAATACAATCTCCTCTGCGGCACGTCCGCCTAAGAGTGTGTATATTCTTGTCATGAGTTCTTCCTTGCTCATGAGATATTTCTCTTCCTCAGGCACCTGCATCGTGTATCCGAGTGACCCCATCGTTCTCGGAACAATCGTTATCTTCTGAACCGGCTCAGCATTCTTGCTGAGTGCAGTAACAAGCGCATGCCCTACTTCATGGTAAGAAACAATCTTCTTCTCCTGAGGGCTTAAGAGTCTGTCTTTCTTCTCCTTACCTGCTATGACAACTTCAACGGACTCGAACAAGTCCTTCTGGCTCACAACTCCGCGCCCGTTCTTAACAGCATTGATTGCTGCCTCGTTAATCATATTGGCAAGGTCGGAACCTACCGCCCCCGCCGTTGCAAGTGCTATAGCCTCCAAATCAACCGTATCATCCATGAGCACATCCTTTGAATGCACCTTGAGAATATTCACACGTCCCTTCAGATCAGGCTTATCAACTATGATTCTTCTGTCAAAACGTCCCGGTCTTAAAAGTGCCTTATCAAGCACGTCAGGCCTGTTGGTTGCCGCTAAGATAAATACACCCTTCGACGGATCGAATCCGTCCATCTCCGCAAGGAGCTGATTGAGTGTCTGCTCTCTCTCGTCATTCCCTCCGCCGTATCTCGAATCACGGCTCTTACCTATCGCATCTATCTCATCGATAAAAATAATACAAGGTGCCGACTGCTGTGCCTGTTTAAAGAGGTCACGCACTCTCGACGCACCTACACCTACGAACATCTCTACGAAATCCGAACCCGACAGCGAGAAGAACGGAACTCCTGCCTCACCGGCAACAGCCTTTGCCAGAAGCGTCTTACCTGTTCCCGGAGGTCCCACAAGCAGTGCACCCTTAGGAAGCTTCGCACCGATATGCGTGTACTTGGCAGGATTGTGAAGAAAATCCACAATCTCCGTGAGGGATTCCTTTGCCTCATCCTGACCTGCGACATCCTTAAATGTAACACCTGTCGACTTCTCCATGCCGTACATTTTGGCATTCGACTTGCCGACGCCCATCATTCCTCCGCCACCGGACATTCTTCTGAACACAAAGCTGAAAATGAAGTATATGAGCACCCACGGCACAATGTACACGAGCACAAAGTCAAGAATTGACGAACTCTTGTCCTGTATCTGCACACTGTACTCAATGTCATTATCCTTCAGATACTGAATTACCTCATCGTCATAAATATATCCCGTATAATATGACAGCTTGAGTCCCTCTATCGGCTGCGTCTTAGGAGTAATCTCTATGACATCCTGATTATATACAACCTTCGATACATTTCCGTTCTCAAGCATCTTCAGGAAATCCGAGTAGGTTATCTCCTGGCTTGTGCTGTTGTGAAGAAATGTGTTCACACAGCTTATACCCAGCACCGTAATTACACCTGCAATCAACAGTATGAGTATAGTCTGATTAAAACGGTTACCCTTATTACCGTCCTTGTTATTATTCTGATTCTTATTGTTTTTCTCGTCCACGAAACAATCTCCCATTTTTATTTGTACCGCATTCTAACCCCGGTCACGATACATCACCTATAATACCATTATCTACCATAATAAATCAATATGGTTATTGTGAAAAAAGTGTTAAATATACTGCTCCACATTAGTATGCCCGTGATTTTCTTTTAAAGCGTTTGCACGCGTTGGAAAAATCTGACAATATGACTCTGTTAATGTAATTAGTATCATGTGTATAGCTCCGTTGTCCGAAACATGATATTCTATGAACTCTGATAAATATTATATTAACGTCCGATATTTAAAAAGAAAATTAAATAGGAGATTGAAATTACTTTATTTTTTTTCTATAATATTTAAGATGTAAAAGGGTTAAGTAAAATCAGGCTGTGTGTAATACTTTGTATTTGTATATATCACGACTTTTGGGAGAAGCGTAGTTGTTCTTAGAACAACTTGCTTCGTACAATGGAGTTGATATATATAAATACAAAGTATTACACACTCATTGATTCTGCTTTTTACATCTTAAACATGTAAATAATTTAATATAACCATGAAAAGAAATGAGGTTCACCCATGAAAAAGACAGGCTTCGATAATGACGCTTATGTAAAAATGCAGTCCGAGAAGATTTCCGAACGAATCGCCAAGTTCGGCGGAAAGCTTTATCTCGAATTCGGCGGCAAGCTTTTTGATGATTTTCACGCATCCCGTGTACTTCCGGGCTTCAAGCCGGACAGTAAGATTGTTATGCTCTCCAAGCTGAAGGACAAGGCGGAGATAGTAATTGCAATCAATTCCAGCGATATTGAAAAGAACAAGGTCAGGGCTGATCTCGGCATCACTTATGATATGGATGTTCTCCGTCTTATTGATGCCTTCCACGACTACGGTCTTTATGTCGGCAGCGTAGTACTCACACGCTTCTGCAATCAGCCAAGTGTAATTGCTTACCAGAAGAAGCTCGAAGCTCTCGGAATCAAGGTATACCGCCATTACCCGATTGAGGGCTACCCATCCAACATCCCATTCATAGTAAGTGACGAGGGCTACGGAAAGAACGACTACATCGAGACAAGCCGTTCACTCATCGTCGTCACCGCCCCGGGACCGGGAAGTGGCAAGATGGCTACCTGTCTTTCACAGCTCTACCACGACAACAAGCGCGGTATTTCTTCAGGCTATGCGAAGTTTGAGACTTTCCCTATCTGGAACATACCGCTTGACCACCCTGTCAATCTCGCATACGAGGCAGCCACCGCTGACTTAAACGATGTCAACATGATAGATTCCTTCCATCTTGCCGCTTACGGCGAGACGACGGTCAACTACAACCGTGATATAGAGATTTTCCCTGTCCTCAACACGATGTTTGAGAGAATTCTCGGCTCATCACCTTACAAGTCGCCTACCGACATGGGTGTAAATATGGCAGGCTGCTGTATAGTTGATGACGAGGCAGTCCGCGAGGCAGCCAAGGAGGAGATTCTCCGCCGCTACCACAACCTTCTCTGCCAGAAGCGTCAAGGCACAATCGGAAATGAACCTATATATAAGCTTGAGCTCCTCATGGACAAGGCAGGCATCAAGCCGTCTGACAGACCTCTCGTTCCTGCCGCTCTCGCACACCTTCGAACGCACGACCTCCTACTACCTCGCGCTCGGTCTGGGCTACACCACCGCCTTCAACCGCTCCATCGCGAACCTGCAGGCCGACTTCCGCGAGATCCGCCCCACGGTCCTCATGTCCGTGCCGCGCGTCTATGAAATGATCTACGCGAAGCTGCAGGACGGCCTCGCCAAGAAGTCCAAGTTCGTCCGCTACCTCTTCGACTGGGCCGTCGAAGTGGGCTGGCGCCGCTTCTGCCGCGAGAACGGCCTGCCCGTCGAGGCGTCCTCCCGCGCCTGGCTCGACCCCTTCGTCGCAGGCTTCCTCGACAAGAAGGTCGGCAGCCAGCTGCGCGCCGTCTTCGGCGACCGCATCCACCTCTACATCTCGGGCGGCGCAGCCCTGAGCCCCGCCGTCGCGCGCACCTTCTTCGCGCTCGGCGTGCCCATCTATCAGGGCTACGGCATGACCGAGACCTCCCCGATCATCTCGGTGAACAAGGTCGGCCACAACCACCCGAACACCGTCGGCCCCGCCCTGCCCAACATCGAGGTCCGCCTCGGCGAGGGCGACGAGCTCCAGGTCCGCGGTCCCACAGTCATGAAGGGCTACTGGAACCGCGAGGAGGCCACCAAGGCCATCTTCACCGAGGACGGGTGGCTGCGCACGGGCGACGTCTGCACGATCTACCCCGACGGCAACATCCGCATCACGGGCCGAATCAAGG